>NZ_QAIQ01000019.1 GCF_003061105.1 Arthrobacter sp. HMWF013 | reverse complement strand
CCTTGATACCGGCCGGAACACGGACGTCAATGACTTCGCCGTTGGGCTCGCGCAGGCCGATGGAGGTGCCGCGGATGGAGCCAGCGAAGGAAATGGTGGTGGAAGCGGTGCGGTCCGCGCCCTTCTGGGGGGTCCGCTGGAAACCGGGCTGGGCCCCGAAACCGCCGCCGAACAGGTCAGCGAACTCCGGCGGAATGCCACCGGCCGTGCTGAAGCCGCCTGCGTGGCGTCCGGTGCTGCCGGTGAACAGGCCACCGAACATGTCCTCGAACCCGCCGTTGCCGGCACCTGCACCGCCGGGAGCGAACCGTGCGCCGCCACCCATGGCACGGATGGCGTCATACTGCTGGCGCTCATCGGAATCTGACAACACGGAATAGGCCTCGGAGATGTCCTTGAACTTCTTCTCCGAGGCAGCGTTCCCGGCGTTGGTGTCCGGGTGGTGCTGGCGGGCAAGTTTCCGGTAAGCCTTCTTGATGTCAGCGTCGGAAGCGTCCTTGGCGATACCAAGGATCGCGTAAAAGTCCTTGTCCACCCAATCCTGGCTAGCCAATGGCGTTTCCTTTCAAAAGTCTTCTAACTGACAGCTCTCCGCGGTACAGGGGCCCCCGCCCCTACGCGTGGCGGCCCGGTCCTGACGGACCAAGCCACCACGCTCCGGAAGGCCCGATGCCACACCCGGGGCCCTGTACCGCTGCGAGCTTTGTGGTTATCTCACCTTAGGCGAGACGACCGCCGGCGCGGAGGCCGGATAGGGGGCGGCGGTGTGGAGGGCACCGCGAAGCGGGCACCGCCCCCTATCCGGCGTAGCGCAAGCCGAGCCGAACTAAGCCGGAACGGCCACGATGACCTGCGCGGCGCGGAGGACGCGGTCGCCGGACCGGTAGCCGGAGCGGAGGACCTGGCTGACGGTGTCAACCTCGATGTCCTCGCCGGGCTGCTGGATGAGGGCCTCGTGGACTGTGGGATCGAACTCAACGCCGGTCTCATCGATCCGGACCAGGCCGTACGTCTTCAGCGCGTTCTCCAGCTTGGTGGCGATCGCGGCGAACGGGCCGTCGGCGAGGTCACCGTGCTGGCGGGCAGCATCGACGTCGTCCAGTACAGGCAGCAGGGAGTTCAGGACGCCGATGACGGCCATCTCCCCTGCCACGGCGCGGTCACGTTCGACGCGCTTGCGGTAGTTGACGTACTCGGCCTGGAGGCGAAGAAGGTCATTCTTCAGTTCCGCGGCTTCAGCGTGGCCCGCTCCCTGGGCTACGGATTCCTCGGCCGGCACCTCGACGCCGTTGAGGATTTCCTCGGCCTGGGCCAGGGCGTCGCCGTCGGTGTCCACAGGCTCGGCGGCGGGGGCATCAGCGTGGTGCCCGCCCTCCGGGTGCCGGGCCTGCCCGGTCACCGGGTCAACCTTGCGGTTGTCCCGGATGACCGGGTCCTGGTGGCCTTCGCCCTGCTGGCGTTCCTGCTGCTCCTGGTTTGCGGATGAGTTGTGCTCTTCCTCGTTACCGTGGTGCGGCATGGCTACTTCTTCGCTTCGTCTTCGTCGATGATCTCGGCGTCGACGATGTCTTCGTCAGCCTTCGTGCCCTCAGTGCCCGCTGCGCCTTCGGCACCTGCAGCACCGGTGGCGCCATCAGGAGAACCTGCCTGGGCGTAGATGGCCTCGCCGAGCTTGCCCTGGGAAGCCTGCAGCTTCTCGAACGCGGTCTTCACTTCGGCGTCATCGGTGCCTTCGAGTGCCTTCTTGAGGGCGTCGACGTCGGCCTGGACCTCGGTCTTGACCTCTTCGGGCAGCTTGTCGGCGTTGTCCGCGATCAGCTTGTCCACGGAGTAGGCGAGCTGCTCGGCGGTGTTGCGGGTGTCGGTCGCCTCGCGGCGGGCCTTGTCCTCGGCTGCGTGCTCCTCGGCGTCCTTGACCATGCGGTCAATGTCTTCCTTGGACAGCGCGGTGCCGCCGGTGATGGTCATGGACTGCTCCTTGCCGGTGCCCTTGTCCTTCGCCGAAACGTGCACGATGCCGTTGGCGTCGATGTCGAAGGTGACCTCGACCTGCGGGACGCCGCGCGGAGCCGGCGCGATGCCGGTCAGCTCGAACGTGCCCAGCGGCTTGTTGTCGCGGGTGAACTCACGTTCGCCCTGGAAGACCTGGATGGCCACGGACGGCTGGTTGTCATCCGCGGTGGTGAAGGTCTCGGAGCGCTTCGTGGGGATAGCGGTGTTGCGCTCGATCAGGTGCGTCATGACGCCGCCCTTGGTCTCGATGCCGAGGGAAAGCGGGGTGACGTCGATCAGCAGGACGTCCTTGCGCTCGCCCTTGAGGACACCGGCCTGGAGTGCAGCACCGACGGCCACGACCTCATCAGGGTTGACGCCCTTGTTCGGCTCCTTGCCGCCGGCGAGTTCCTTGACGAGCTCGTACACGGCGGGCATACGGGTGGAACCGCCCACGAGGACGATGTGGTCGATCTCGGAAAGCTTGATGCCGGCTTCCTTGATGACGTCCTGGAATGGCTTCTTGGTGCGGTCCAGCAGGTCCTTGGTGAGGTCCTGGAACTTGGCGCGGGTCAGCTGCTCGTCCAGGTGGACCGGGCCGTCGGGGGTGACGGACAGGTACTGGAGGGAGACGTTGGTGCTGGTGGAGGAGGAGAGTTCCTTCTTGGCCTGCTCCGATGCCTCGCGGAGGCGCTGCAGGGCGATCTTGTCCTTGGAGAGGTCGATGCCCTTGACCTTGAGCTGCTTGAGCAGGTAGTCAACAACGCGCTGGTCCCAGTCGTCGCCGCCGAGGTGGTTGTCACCGGCGGTGGAGCGGACCTGGATGGTGGAGAAGTTGTCTTCGTCCTTGCCCACTTCGAGCAGGGAGACGTCGAACGTTCCGCCGCCGAGGTCGAAGACCAGGATGAGTTCGTCTTCCTTGCCCTTGTCCAGGCCGTAGGCCAGTGCTGCCGCGGTGGGCTCGTTGACAATGCGGAGGACGTTCAGGCCTGCGATTTCGCCGGCCTCCTTGGTGGCCTGGCGCTGGGCGTCGTTGAAGTAGGCCGGAACGGTGACGACGGCGTCGGTGACCTTCTCGCCCAGGTACGACTCGGCGTCGTTCTTCAGCTTCATGAGGATACGGGCGGAGATTTCCTGAGCCGTGTACTTCTTGTCGTCAATGGAGACGGACCAGTCAGTGCCCATGTGGCGCTTGACGGAGGCGATGGTGCGGTCAATGTTGTTGACGGCCTGGCGCTTGGCGATCTCGCCGACCAGGACTTCGCCTGACTTGGAGAATGCAACGACCGACGGCGTGGTGCGTCCACCCTCGGCGTTGGCAATAACGGTGGGCTCGCCACCTTCGAGAACGGAGACGACGGAGTTGGTGGTTCCGAGGTCGATACCTACTGCACGTGACATGTGTTGCTTCCTTCTTTCCTGTGGAAACTTTCGTACCGCCCACTCATTGAGCGTTCTGGACTCAACTCTACCTGCGGCCGGAAAGGTGTCAACCCAAAGTTGAGCGAACTAGACTCAACTTTGGATAGTGACGTGATTCCCAAGCTACGAAATCCGCGGAATTCCGGGGTTTTTGGGCAGGCAAAAACCAGGCGGCGAAGTGTTCGCTGAGCGTGAACGGCCCCCTCAGGACTCCCTGTCCTCGTCCACTTGCGTCTCGCGGGCCTCTTCCGGGGTCCGGTCCGCGTCCTCCGTGTGGCCGGAAGCGGCGGCATACTGGTCGCCTTCGCCGTCCAGGCCGGGTTCGGTACTGGCTTTCCGGCGGTCATCCTCGGGTGCGGTCTCAGTCATGAGCTTGCCTCTCCGTTGAGTTTCCGCGTGCGTCGCGGACGCAATGGCAGTCTACTCAGCGGCGCCCGGCAGAGACAGAGGTCCCCGAGCCACCGCGCTCCCCCATCAGGAACGGAGGCCCGCCACCCCCGCGAGCACCGCAAGATGGTGCTCAAACAGTTCGTCGCGGGCACTGAACGTGTCTGCGCCGTACTGGCCGAACACCTCAAAGCTCACCGCTCCGAACAGTGACGTCCACACGAGGGCTCCGTTCGCCAGAACCTCGTCAGGCACGTCAAGCCCCAGTTCCGTGCGGATCGCCGCCAGGTCCGCGGAAAGGGCGGAAGGCACGACGGCGGGACCCGGCTCCTGGGCCAGCGCGCCGGCCCGCCAGGCAGAGTTGATAATGCCCACCAGCCTGAAGATCACCCGCGTGCCGGGCATCGTGGTCTGTCCGGCGGGGGCCTGATAGCCGGGCACCGGGCTGCCGAACAGGAGTCCGTAGCGGGCCGGCTCCTTGAGGGCCCATTTCCGGACTGCCCTGCCGAGCTCCAGGAACCGGCCGGCGAAGTCATCCTCCGGCACCGCATCCACCGCGGCGTCGACGGCGTCGCCCAGCTCATCGTAGGCATCGACCAGTAGGAGCGTGAGGAGTTCGTCGCGGTTGGCCACGTAGCGGTAGACCGCGGAGGAAACCACCCCCAGGTCCCTGGCGACGGCGCGGAGGGACAGGGCCGCCGCACCATCCGTTGCCAGGTGCGTACGCCCGAGGCGGACAATATCCGCGATGGTCCGGGCGCGGGCCCGCTCCCGCGGCGTCCGCTGCGAGGGGATGGTTTCCGTACTGGCGCCAGGTGGGGTCATGGCTTCAGCATGCTGCATAAGTCAGAGCACCGTCAACATTTGAGAGCAGTGCTCTTGACGACGGTAGAAACGAACCGCAGACTAAAAGGAGAGCGCTGCTCTCATAGTGGGAGTTATTGCTGATGGAGGAGAACGTCATGGACGAAGTACACGTAGTTACCGGGGCAGGACCGGTGGGCTGGACCGTCGCCGGGCAGCTCGCGGACGAGGGAAAGAAAGTCCGGGTCCTGACGCGCTCCGGCAGCGGCCCCGGGCACCCCCTGGTGGAGCGGGTCAAAACGGATGTCCAGGACCCTGCCCAGGTGCGGACCGCATTGGCCGGTGCAGCCGCGGTGTATCACTGCATCCACGGCTCCTCCTACAGCGCGGAGGCGTGGCAGGCAGAACTCCCCCTGGCCGAACAGACGGTACTGGCCGCCGCGGGGGCGGCGGGCGCCGTCGTCGTCTTTCCCGAAAGCCTCTATTCGTACAGCGCACCTGAGCGCCCGATGACTGAGGCCGGTCCCCGGAACGCGGCGGGCGGCAAGCGGGGCGTCCGGACCAGGCTGCTGGAGGCAAGGGCCGCATCAGCCACCGATACCGTGAGCATGGTGTCCAGCGACTTCTTCGGCCCGCGGGTGCGGGGTGCACATGCGGGCGAGCGCTTGGTC
>NZ_QAIQ01000243.1 GCF_003061105.1 Arthrobacter sp. HMWF013 | reverse complement strand
AGGCCAGGCTGCCGCAGGGGCACCGGCGAAGGCACCAGCGCCTGCACCCGCAGCAGCCACGTCACCGGCAGCGGCCACGTCACCGGCACCGGCCACGGCGGAACGGACCGAAACTGACTCCGCCGGACGCCCCGGTGCAGTGCTGACCTTCGGCGGAGAGCAGGTTGTCCTGCCCTTCGTAGAGCACCACTCGGACCACCCGCAGTCGCCTGCCCTGACGCTGGACCGTCTTGCCGAGGCCTTTGCCAATCTGGGGGCGCCGGTTGCCGGGTCTGAAGCCACCGGGCCTGAAGCCACTGGTGCTGGAGCCGCGGCTGCTGAATCCAAGCCGGCAGTCGCAGCACCGGCCGAAACTGTTCCTGCTGCCAGCGAGCCGGCACTCCGGCAGCCCGCCGCGGAGGAGAAGGACTACTCGGACCACACCGCGGACCAGTCACGCAACCGCCGCCCGCGGCGTAACCGCAGTGCCAGCCGGGCCCAGGGCGCAGCCAATGCCACTTCGGTGGAGCATCACGAGGCCGCTCCGGTGGCTGCCACCGGACACTCCCACGCCGCCAAGGCACCGGAACCCACCAAGGTTCCCGTTGCTGACAAACCGGCTGCGGAGGCGCCCATCGTCCTCGGTGTAGGGGTTCCGGCCTCAGAGCTCTGACCAACCAGGTACGGGATGCCCGGCCGCGCCTGTTCTTCACAGGCGGGGCCGGGCATCACGCGTTAACCGGCGCCCCGCGGGATGCAGGCGCTGTCCCATAGCGTCACGGAAGGCCGGAGCCTGCGCGAAACGCTAGGCTGAACCACTGACACGGGGTGCCGCGCACAGTGCCGGCTGAGATCCAGACCCGTTGAACCTGTCCGGTTAGCACCGGCGAAGGGATGTCTCCTTGGCTTCTACTCTTGTCCTGTCCCCGGCTCCCGGCGTCTCCACAGCGGCGCCTTCTCCTGCACCTACCCCGGCCCAGGCACCTACCCCGGGCCAGGCACCGCAAAGCCGGCCCGGGGCCGGCCACGTGCGCCGGGAAATTCCGCGCGTTCTGTCTATCGCGGGCTCTGATCCATCAGGCGGTGCCGGCATCCAGGCGGACCTGAAAAGCATTGCAGCATTCGGCGGCTACGGGATGGCCGCCATCACCGCCCTGACCGCCCAGAACACCCGGGGAGTGCGGGCCGTCCATGTCCCGCCCGCTGCCTTCCTGGCCGAGCAGCTTGAGGCAATCAGCGACGACATCACCATCGACGCCGTCAAGATCGGCATGCTGGGCGATGCTGAAGTGATAGCGGTGGTCCGTGGGTGGCTCGAAAAAGTCCGCCCCGCCGTCGTCGTCCTGGACCCGGTAATGGTCGCCACCAGCGGGGACAGGCTCCTGAAGGAATCGGCTGAAGATGCCCTGGGGGAACTGCTTCAGCTCGCGGACCTGATCACGCCAAACCTGGTGGAACTCGCCCTTCTGCTCGGCGAGCCGCAGGCGCAGGACTGGGAAGAGGCCCTGGGGCAAGGACGCCGGCTATCTGCCGCCACAGGCGCCACCATCC
>NZ_QAIQ01000242.1 GCF_003061105.1 Arthrobacter sp. HMWF013 | reverse complement strand
CTCGAAGCCCGGGTGGATCCGATGTGGGCGCGCGGCGGGGTGTGCCGCGACGGGGCCCGGGTGCCGCTGCCCTGGACAGAGGATGCAGCGCTGAACCACGGATTCTCGCTGGCCGAGCCCGCCGTCCAGCCGTGGCTGCCCCAGCCCGCCGGCTGGGGCCGATACGCCGTCGAACGCCAGCAGCAGGACCAGCAGTCCGGCCTGAACCTGGCCCGGGACGCCCTGGAGCTGCGCCGCCAGCTGTGGGAGAAGGGTGTTTTCACCGCGGACGACGGCGGCAGCTGGCGTGTCGAGGCCGGCGGCCTCCTCGTCTGCGAGCGGAGCGCCCGCTTCCTGGTGGCTGTTGCGATGGGGACCGAACCGGTCAGGCTCCCGTCCGGAACGGTCCTGCTCAGCGCCTCACCGCTGGTTGAGGATGGCTGGCTGCAGCCGGACAACGCGGCTTGGGTGTTGCGGGAGGCCTAGGGGCTTCCTGTCGGTCGCAGACTTTGTTGGCTCGACGTCCGTCGAGCCAACATCCAGGGCCCCCCGAAGTAGGGCATTTCTCCCCTGTGCTCCGCCCGCCGCCCGGACTAGCCTGATCGGCATCAGCGTCCACCGCAGAAGGAGCCGTCATGGCCTCGGTAATTCCGGAACAGGATGGCGCCGGAACGAGCCTGGTTGTTGACCTCCGCCAGTTGGGGTCGGCGTCGTTGGAATCAGTGGGTGGCAAGGCCCTCAACCTGGGCCGGCTTGCCGCTGCGGACTTTCCAGTTCCGCCGGGGTTCTGCCTGACCACCGCCGGCTACCGGAAGGCGGCGCCCGCGGAGCTGGACGTCATTGCCGCCCGTCTTGACGGCGTGGGACCGGACGGAGTGGGACCGGACGGCGGCGGACTTCCCGACGAAGTACGGAACGGCCTCGCGCAGCGGGCCCGCGAGGCGGTGGTGGCAGCGCCGGTACCGCCCGACGTCGAGGCCGCCATCCGCGAGGCCTACGCCGCGCTGGGCAGCGGCCCGGTGGCGGTGCGTTCATCCGCCACCGCCGAAGACCTGCCCTTCGCCAGCTTCGCCGGGCAGCAGGACTCCTTCATGGACGTGGTGGGAGCCGACGCCGTGGTTGACGCCGTCCGGCGCTGCTGGGCCTCACTCTGGACGGACCGGGCGGTGGCCTACCGCACCGCGAACGGGATCAGCCACCGCGGGCTGGGTCTCGCCGTCGTCGTTCAACAAATGGCCGACGCCGGCACAGCCGGCGTGCTGTTCACCGCCAACCCGGTGACCGGCACCCGGACCCAGACAGTCATTGATGCCAGCCCAGGCCCGGGCCAGGCCGTGGTGTCCGGCGCCGTCAACCCCGACCAATTCGTGGTGGAGACGGCGTCGGGCCGGATCCTGCAGCAGCCGCAGGGCCCGTCACCCAGCCTGACCGGGCCGCAGCTTCACGAACTGACATCCCTCGGTGACGCCGCGCAACGGCTTTTCGGCACGCCCCAGGACGTGGAATGGGTGATCGACCGCGGCGGCAAGACCTGGCTGACCCAGTCACGGCCCATCACCACGCTGTACCCGCTGCCGGACGATGATCCGCTCAACGGTCAGGCCGGCGCGGACACAGCTGCGGGCGCAGGCTCAGGCCCGGAGACCCGGATCTACCTGTGCGGCACCCTGCTCCAGGGGCTCACACGCCCCATCACGCCGATGGGGCTCTCCGTCCTGGGCCGCATGAGGGGCAACAACCAGGGGCCGTGGAGATACGCGAACCCGGGGCTGCGGATGTACGTCGAGGTGACGCCGATTCTCCGCAACAAGTCCGGACGCCAGCTACTGGAAAAGGTGCTGCCGCTCGCGGACGGACGCTCCGCCGCCCTCCTGCCCGCCCTGCTGGAAGACCCGCGGTTCAGCGTGGTCCGGCCTTCCCGGACCACATCCAGCCGCAGGGGCAGCACATCCCCGGCCCCCACGCGATCCAGGAGTGCTGGGGGCGCCCAAAGCCTGGGCCTGCCCGTCGGGCTGATACCCGCCATGGTCCGTGCCGTGGTGTGGCCGGACCGGGAACTGCGGCGGGCGCGGCGGTACCAGGACCGGCTTGCAACCCGGCTGGTCCTCCCCCTGCCGGCCACGGCGGCCAGGCGGCTCCAGCACACCGAGGACCTCATGGCCACCATTATCAACGGGTTGATCCAGGCCACGCTGCCGGCGCCGGCCACGGGCTACCTGATGCTGGCCGCCGCCCGCAGGCTGTTGCGCGGAATTGCCAAACCGCGCGAACTGGAGGCGGTCCTGCGCGGGCTTCCCCACAACGTGACCACCGTCATGGACCTGGAGCTGTGGCAGCTGGCGGTGTCCGTGGGCGGGGACCCGGAGGCCCGGCGGGCTTTCACGGAGCTGAAGCCCGGTGAGCTGGCGGCCCGCTACAGGGCGGGAACGCTGCCTGGTAGCGCCCAGTCCGGGCTGCAGGAGTTCCTGACACAGTACGGCCACCGTGCCGTGGCGGAGATCGATTTGGGGATGCCGAGGTGGTCCGAGGAACCCGACCACATCCTCGGCATGATCTCGAACTATCTGCGCGTGGACGATCCGGAACAGGCCCCGGACCGCCAGTTCGCCGCGGCCGCCGGCCACGCCGAGGCCAGGATCAGCGAGCTGGTGGAGCGCGCTGGAACGAAGAGCCGGTTGCGGGGGCGCCTGGTGGCGTTGTGCCTGCGGAGGACCCGGCAGCTCGCCGGTCTCCGGGAATTGCCCAAGTTCTGCATCGTGCTGGTGCTCGCGGAGATGCACCGGCAGCTCGAGGAGGTCGGCGCCGAACTGGTCAGGAACGGAACCGTCGACGCCGCCGGCGACGTGTTCTTCCTGGACTTCGACGAACTGCGTGTGGGCCTGCGCGGTGCCGATTTAAAGGCAATCGTCGCGCGCCGCCGTCGGCTGTACGACGTCGAACTCCGCCGGCGGCGCATACCGCGCCTTCTGCTCTCGGACGGCACAGACGTTGAGGCAGCCGCCGCGAAGCCCCAACCGGCTGCGGCAGACGGCCTCCTGGGGACGCCGGCTTCTGCAGGCACTGCCACCGGGAGGGTCAGGGTGATCATGGATCCGGTGGGCGCCCACCTGGAGCCAGGGGAAATCCTGGTGGCCCCCTCCACCGATCCGGGCTGGACGCCGCTGTTCATGACGGCGGGAGCATTGGTGATGGAGATGGGCGGCGTCATATCGCACGGCGCAGTGGTGGCCCGTGAATACGGTATTCCCGCAGTGGTGGGTGTTGCGGACGCCACCACGGCGCTGCGCGATGGCCAGCGCATCACAGTGGACGGGGCCGCCGGAACCGTCACGTGGTGAGGGCGGAACACCGGGTGCCCAATCACACCAGCCCCACCGTCATCAAGTCGCTCTGATTCCGGAACACAACAGTTGCTGTGATAATCCGGTAGGTATGTCTTCTTTATCCGAAACTTCCACGACGGAATCAGCCGCGGAAGAACGCAGCGCCCGCGTCGCCGTCACCCTTTTTCCCATCCTTATCCTGGCGGGTGGAGCCGTAGCGCTTGCCGCTCCGACAGCATTCACCGGGCTGGCCCCCTGGATCAACCCGCTCCTGGGAATCATCATGTTCGGCATGGGGCTGACGCTCACGCCGCCTGACTTCGCCATTATTGCCAAACGCCCCATCCCGGTGGTGATCGGGGTCGTGGCGCAGTATGCCATCATGCCGTTCCTGGGCTGGCTGATCGCGGCGGCACTGCAGCTGCCGCCGGCACTGGCCGCGGGCGTCATCCTGGTGGGCTGCTGCCCGGGCGGGACGGCCTCGAATGTGGTGTCCTACCTGGCCAAGGGTGACGTCGCCCTGTCCGTGGCGATGACGTCCGTTTCGACGCTGATCGCTCCCCTGCTGACCCCCGTGCTGGCCCTGTGGCTGGCTGGCCAGTACATGCCGGTGGACGCCGGATCGATGGCGTGGTCCATCGTCCAGATTGTGCTGTTCCCCGTCCTGCTGGGCCTTGTCATCCGGCGCTTCGTGCCGGGCCTTGTTGCCAAGGCGCTGCCTGCCCTTCCCTGGATTTCGGTCATCGCCATCACCCTTGTGGTGGTGGCGGTGGTCGCCGGAAGCGCCAAGGCCATCTTCGCGGCGGGACTCCTGGTTCTCGCGGCAGTCATCCTGCATAACGGCCTTGGCTACGCCCTCGGCTACACCGCGGCCCGTCTGTTCAAACTCCCCATTCCGTCCAGACGCACCACGGCCATTG
>NZ_QAIQ01000241.1 GCF_003061105.1 Arthrobacter sp. HMWF013 | reverse complement strand
GACTTTAGCGGCCTGGTCGGCTGCACCGACAACGGCAAAGGAACCGCCCTGGAGCTGCCCGATGGTGATGATGAAATACACGAGGGGAACCATCAGGAGAAGCGCCAGGAAGGTGAATTCGACCACCGCGCTCCCCTGTTCCGCCGGACCGCCGGTCCCACCGCAGTGTTGCGCCGGTGGGCCTGAAAGCGGGCTTCTTCCCGGCGAATACAGGCAGAGCGCCTGGCGGAACCTGTTGGTGAGGCGACGCAGCACCTCATCAGGGTTGGATGGCAGCATGGCCTTTCACCTCCAGCAGGTCCCGGGGGCCGATGAGTCCGATGACCGGCATGGGAGCCTTGATGGTCACTTCCAGCGTCCGAAGGCCCTGGAAAGTCACCTCGGATGTGCTGATGTTCTGCGCGAACTCAGCATTCAGTCCCGTTCCGATCAGGGCGGCCGCACGTTCCTGCGCATCGGCGGCTCCCCGGTCTGCGAGAGTTCCATAGCGCGCGCCTGACGCCGCCGCATCGATAAGCGTGTTGCGGACGTGCAGCACCAACGTCAGCTGGATTATCGCCAGGAAAAACAGGGTGAGGAGTCCGCCCACCAGCACAAAGTCCACCACCGCCGAGCCGCGCTCCTCCTTGCAGCAGCGTAGGCCGAAGTGACCGGGCTGGTGGAGGCAGGACCGGCCGGGGCCGGGCTGGCTGGACGCAGGCATGCGCTACTTTCCGACCTGATCCATTGCCTGGTTGAACATGGTCTCAAGGGCAGGTCCGGCGAGTGCCAGCAGTCCCGCCACAAGGACGGCAGACATCAGCGTGATCATCACCCAGCCCGGGACGTCGCCGCGTTCCGGATGATCCTGCGAGCGGGCACCCACCCGGTTCCGGGCAACCTCTTGGCCAGTAAATGCTCTGCCCGCCACCATCCATACGCCCGCAAACAATGCACGGAGCATCATGCTCGAGATTCCCAGTTTCTTCATTTCGGTCCCATTCAGTGTGTGAGTGATTTCGTGGTCAGTTGTCCGTGGATGTGGTTGCTTGCAGGTGGTCATGGCTACAGTCCTAAACTGATCGCCGCGATGCCAGGGAAGACGGCAAACACCACCGTCAGAGGGAGGACTCCGAAAACAAGCGGCACCATCATGGCAATTTCTTTCTTGCCTGCTGATTCCATCAGGTCGCGTTTGGCCGTGTCCCGAACATCCTGGGCCTGAGCCCTGAGCACGTCCGCCAAAGGCGTGCCCCGTTCCACGGCAACGATGACGCCGTCGACGAAACGTACAAGCGGGCCGAGGTCGGTTCTTGCGGAAAACTCCTGCAGCGCTTCCACCAATGGTTTCCCGGCCCGGGTCTCGGCAAGGATCTTGGCGAAGTCCTTGGCCAGTTCCCCGTGCGCACTGCGGCAGACCCGGTCAAGGGCGCCCGTGGCGCTTTCGCCGGCACCGACAGCAAGAGCCATCAGCTCGGCGAGGCTGGGAAATTCCGCCATCATGCGCGCCTCCCGCCTGCTGATCTGGACTCCCAGCCAGTAATCGCGGAAGAGAAACCCGCCCAGTGCGCTTCCCAGGACGGCCACCACGGCCAGGAAGGGACTGAACCGGCCACCGACTGCGCCCAGTATGACCACTGCCAATGCCGCGGAGAATCCGGCCGCAGCCCAGAGAAGTTGCTCTGCCCGGAAATCCACAGGCGCCTTGCTGATGCCGGCCTGGGCAAGCCTGCGGTTCAGTGCCTTCGAACCAAGGTTCAGCTTTCCCAAGGCGGAAAGGCCGTCATGAAGCAACGGGCGCATAATCCGTTCCAAGGGCCCGAACGGCGTGGCGTTCTGGTTGCTGAAACGGAGAAGCCGGGATTCCAGGTTCTGCGACTTCAGTTGCGGCTCGATGCGCTCAACGAAGGTCAGAGGCCGCATGAACGGTAAGCGCACGAACACCAACCACAGCCCCACTCCAAGGACGATGCCGCAGACGATGGCCGCTGCAGACGTTCCGTTCATCGCAGCACCCTTTCGTCCTGAGGGAGTGCGCCGATGCGGAGCATGATGGAATAGCAGAACAGCGACACAACGAGTCCGCCCAAAAGTACGCCCGCTCCCATGGGGGTGTTGTATGCGTGCACTGCCTCGGGCCGGGTGGCCAGAAGCATCATGACAATCCAGGGAGCAGCAACGGCGAGCCGGGCGGCGTTAACGGTCCAGGACTGCCGTGCCTCGAGTTCGCTTCGGGTGCGGGCATTTTCCCTGAGAAACTCGGCGAGCGTTCCCAGCATCTTGCCCAGGTCCGAGCCGCCCACTTCGCGGGCCAGCCTGAGTGCTTCGACTATACGGTCCGCCACCGGATCGGCCAGCCGGTCCTTGAGCCTGTTGATGGATGCATCAAACTGGCCTCCTGCCCGGTAGTCGGCTCCAAAATCGCAGAAGACGTGCCGCAACTCCTCCGGTCCCTTCTCCCCCAGTTGGATGAGCGCCTCCGGCAATGAAAGTCCGGCGCGGATGGCTGAACGTAGATGGTCCACCACGTCTGGCCAGAGCTGCCTGAGGACGGCGGTCCTCCTGGCAGCCCGCCAGCGGACCACGCTGATGGGAAGCCAGGCACCGAACAGGCCGAAACAGAGCGAAATGGGCCACGATCTGCTGACCAGGAAGAAGGTCAGCGCCACGAAGAGGCCCAACCCAAGGCAGGTGGCCACCAGCCCTGTCCCGCTGACCTTTTCGATGCCGGCGGAGGCCAGGAGATCCTGAAGGCGGCTGACCCTCGGGCGCCGGGCAACCGCTGGCGGCTTTTCCCAGAAGGACCACCAGATAAGGAAAAACCCCGTCCCCGCGAGCACGCCGAAGAAAGGTGCCATCAGCGGAGTTCCAGCAGCGCCGCGACGTCGTACCCTGCGCGGGCAAACTTCTCAGGGGCAGGCATCGAGTTGGCGCGCGGCTGAAGCTGGCCGTCCGCCATGGCGAAAATCATGGAAGATTCGATGATGCCGTTTTCCACCCGCCGGCCCAGGGACAGGATTTCCGTTACCTGCCGGCGGCCGTTGGCTTGGCGGCTGCAATGGACCACCAGGTCGATGCAGGACGCCACCGTGGGCACGACAAAAGCGCTTGAAATGTTTTCACCGGCGAGCAAAGGCAGCGTGCAGATCTTCGTGACGGCGTCGGTGCGTATGCAGCCATGGCGTGTACCCGCTAGCCCTTAGGATAACAATGCCCCGTAGCGGAGCAAGTCACTGGAAGGCCGGCTTCCCATGATTTGTTCCAACGGCTTTTCGCCGGCCTGACGAAGACTGTCAGCCCGAAGCCAGTACGTATCCAGGCGGAGGGCCTGGACGATTCAGCGGAACCGCGGCGTGAACGGCTCTTCCAGCCAGGACGGAACGGTCAGGACCAGCAGGCAGACATGCTCCGCGAGCGGGACTGGTTGCTGGAATGGAGCAGAACACGTCGCGGAGTTGAACGTGAAGGCTACTTGGAGTGTGCGCTGACGAAAGAGCCCTTGGTGTCTGGCTCCTGCGACGTGGATAGGAGGCGGCCGATGGGACCCTCGCCGCCGTCCATCGGGACGGGCTGGCCGTGATCACCTGCTGAGTTAAGCCGTCCATTCGCAAAATTAATGACGGAGCCCTGTGGCAGCAGCAGCTAGAGGAAATACAGAAGCTTAGACACGAAGTGACTGGCCGTCGCCGTAATAGAATCAGTCATCCACTCGAGCGCACGCCCGTCCAAGGATAAGTGGCTAAGCGTGCTCGTGCTCGGTTGCGGGGAAGGCCGCGGCCCCCGGGGCGGCCAGAGCAAATAGATACACGTACTCGGAGGTCCCTTAGGGAGCCCTCCGCCATTTCAAGCTCAGTCTTGTCCCATTGCGGATTCGCGGGTTGTAGGTTTCATACCATGGTTGAGAATGATGGCATGTGGCATCGGCGGCTGCTGCGGTGCTTCGATGCTGCACGGGCTTGGGAGCCGAGAATAGCGTCCCAAGACAAAGTTGAGCCAGGCAGTTCCCTTGCCGGGGACGACAAGGGGCTCGTCACCGCCCCAGTTCGGACGGCGGCATGGTCCGGGCTGCTGTCTGCCGTTGACCATCTGGCCCTCATGACCGACTTGGCGCAGTGTGAGCTGAATATGCGTCCCACCGCGCTCTTCACTCCGACCCGTGCCGCACTGCTCGGCGCTTCCCAGGCAGTGTGGGTGCTGAGCGGCAACCGGGCAACCCGGCGGGCCCGGGCATTGGCCATTGCCGAGGACGAAAGGTCCCAGCACCGAAAGTTCCTGTGGGATTACGCGAAAGACGAGTACGCGAAGGCCAACTTCAGCCAGGAATTCATGACCGACTTGAACAGCCAGGCCGACAAGTTGACTGCGGAGATCGGGCGCATCAGAGAGCTGCGGAAAGAGTTTCCCAAGATCGACTCGGATGCCACGACCATGATGCAGGAGGCCGCGGCCCATCTGACCAACGCCGGTTCCGTCGATGACCAATGGATGCGCTTCGCCCTGGCCTACGAGTGGCGAGTCGCCAGCGCAGCAGCCCACGGCCGGTCATGGCCAGTGTTCGTGCGCAAGACCGAGAAGACCAAGACCGCGGACGGAGAGCTTCGCAGCTTCACGACTTCAGCCGAGGAGCTCGGACGGTCAGTGGGCGCAGCCACCATGATGACCAGCGAGGCCTGGCGCCTTTGGGATCTACGCCGGGTCCCCCACTAACCCTCAGCCCTCCCGGCGCACCAGTCGGGCTCCAAATGCGGGCGCTGGATTCCCCAAGGAAATGCGCCCTTCGGCGACGCCGACGACCAGGTCGAAAGCCGCCTCCGTTTCGAAGTCATGCCGGTAGCCGTTCGGCCACAGGAAGAGCACCATCAGGGTCCAGGACGTGCGCTTGTTGCCGTCCACCAGGGGATGGTTCCGCGCGGCGGATTCGAGCAGCGCCGCGGCCTTGAGCTCCAGAGATTCGAAGGCGTCCTGGCCCATGATGGAGGTTCCCGGCCGGGCTACCGCGGAGGCCAGCAGGACTTCGTCGCGCACGAAGAAGCCGTAGCGGCCCCTGAAGTGGTTCGCCTCGTCAACGGTCAGATGGAGGGTCATGCGTCCTCCAGTCGCTTCAGAAGTTCGGCGTCATGGCTCAGCACGAACTGGAACCCGGCATCAAGGTCAGCGCTGCGTTCAACTGCATCGGGCTCTGCCTCATCGTTCGCACTCATCGGGTTCATGCTGGCCATGTCTGCGGAGGCACGAAAAAGCCGCGCCCCACGGCCTGTGACAGGGGCTTTCCATGCCCTTTAACAGGGCGGTAGGGACGATACAGCAACTGCAATAACGCGTCAGTAACGGCGCCCTGATTACTCTCCATGAATCCGCCGTTGTTCGGCGGTAAGCCGGACAGGCATTGGAATATGACCCATAAAAGGACGCCATGAATTTCAACTCACCGCCCGCGAGCGACTTGACGGTGCTTTTGTGGTTTGTAATCGTTTTGGTCCTAATAAGCCTTGTCGTGCTCACTGTGTTCCGGTTTGTACAGCTTGGCAAGGAGACAAGTCCAGGTGAAACCAGCCTAACCAGACCCTATCTCGCTCTCCTGCTGGTGGGTTCAGTGGTGATCATAACCGCAGCTTCGCTTGCCATGGACGACCCTGATCTTCAGAAGTCGCTCGTAGGTGCGGTCATTTCTCTGAGCTCAGCAGCCGTCGGCTTCTACTTCGCTTCAGCCGAAGCAACGGATGCCCGCAGGGATCTCCTAAAAAGCACCGCGCAGACGGTGCAGGTGCCTGATCTCAAGGGGATGACAATCGAGGCCGCAAAAGACGTTGTAAAGACGGTGCCTCTGTCGCTTATTGTTCCCCCCGACCTAGACCCAAGCTCGCACAAGACCACACACATTGGCTCGCAGTTTCCACCGGCTGGACTGACCAAAGGCCCTGTGGACGGCGTATCTGTCTGGCCCAAATAGATCTTCAACATCCAGTCCACGAGAATCCTTTTGAGACGCCAACCGCTAGAAACGTCTTCTCGGATAAGCGAGGCGAGCTCCCTTGAATGTCAAAAAGGGGAAATGCGAAGAATGACAAGACTGACGAACACAGGGCCCGAATATGAGCTGGCCGGTACGACAGCAGCACCCATTGCCTCCACTGTCCGACCGGTTACCAAGCCACGTGGGCCTCCTCCCTTGGGACAAAGGCCAATTGTTATTGGAGTGTCTGCTTAGTGTCAGCAGGTGCGTTGAAGCGCACCTGCGTCCGTCGCTCGCAACGCGACGCCTTATCGGTGCGGTTAGTCGAAGCGGCTCGTCCATCGCCGTATCACACCGATGGTTCCTCGAGCATCAGTAGGAGATGCCATGACTGTTTTGTACAGCCAAAGTGATGACCAGGATCCGGTCGAGAAGCACGAGCCCAGCCAATACGAGATGGAGCAGGCAGCCTTTGCGACCCACTTCAACGCAATGGTGATTCAAGCCCGAAGGGACGAACTCGACAGTGACGAACGGGATCGAGAGCGCGTCCGCAAGGCGCTGGCCCGCGTGCCCATCGTGCAGTCGTTGACCGCCAAGCTGGACCACGTGTCCGAAGATGAGCACGTAGTCGCAGCTCAGCAATCGCAGGAAGAATACGAGCAGGTGCGGGCCGAGATCGATTGGACTGAATGATGCCTAATTGCTATGTGTCTGTGGTGCTGCAAGGATTCTGGGTCACCCGACAGTCGTGGGACCATGCCGGGAACGCCGACGGCTGGGGCGACGAGGTCTACATGAAATGCGGATTGAACTGTCTTGACGCAGCAGGAGCATCGGTCTCCGGGGGGCCGCGCGAATTGATCACGCCAGTGCACGGACAACGTGACGAGCGCGACTGGTGGTCGGGGCGGCGGTACGCGAAGTGGCCCGACCGGATCTTGATCGGGGGCGCGAGCGGAGTCGGCCATGGGGGCCTAAAAGGCGGCGACCACTACCCGCCCTACAACCCATGGGAGGGCCAGTGGACGCCGAATCGAGCCGTGGGAAATCGAGGATTCCTGCCACTGCTCCTGTGGGAATGGGGCGGTGACGCCAGCGCCCTTGAGGGAAGCCTGGTCGTGACGCCGGCGGTGTGGGAGTGGGACAACGGCAGGCCCATGATGCCCGAGTGGGGTGATGCTGAGGCGAAAATGGTCGAACAGTGGGGCGGAACGATCGGTGCTGGTGCCGGTGGTGTGTCTGGCGCCCTTGCGGCCATCGGACTGGCGCCAGCAGCAGCTGCCGTCCTAGCGGTCGGCGGGGTAATCGTCGCCGTGACCAAATTGATTCCATGGTTCGTATCAGTGGGGGAGGATATTATCGGAGTCGCCGGCGACCGACCAATCGGGCAAATCGCCGAAGGCTCAACAAGGGTGTACAACCCGCAGGTTCTGTCGTTCGACCTGGCGAAGATACGCGAAGCCGCGGCCTATGAAATGGGCAAGGGTCCTGGGGTCTGGTGGCTACGAGTGAAGGATGATCCAAAGATAGGCGGCGGCGAGTACGAGATTTTTGTCAAGGTTAACTACACGCTTGTCTAACCCGAACATCCCCAGCGTGGTGGTGGGCGTCGTCGTGAATGGCGGCGCCCCTATCGGTCAGGTTCAGTAGCCAGTCCCGCAGCTTCCAGGTGCTGATGCAGTCGTAGTGGTTGTAATCCTTGATGGCGGAAAAGATGTCCTTGGCGTTGTCCAGCTGCCCAGCGTCGACCGTGTCACGGTAGACGCTGTACTGGACCATGGAGTCCACCGCGTTGGTGACCCCGAGCCGGCCGGCGGGCATG
This sequence comes from Arthrobacter sp. HMWF013, assembly GCF_003061105.1. Taxonomy (GTDB): domain Bacteria; phylum Actinomycetota; class Actinomycetes; order Actinomycetales; family Micrococcaceae; genus Arthrobacter. The sequence goes on along the minus strand of NZ_QAIQ01000241.1, from coordinate 13,629 downwards.
TACAGCGGTTCGAGCTTCTTGATGCTGAAGGACCTGTCCGAGATCCGCACGGAGCCTTTCACTGTCTCGTACAGGTCGAACATCACTCCGGTTTCGACGAGCTCCTCCACCTCATCGCACCATGACTCCGTGCCGGCGGGCCATCTTCCGCAGCGCGGTCACCTCGTACTGGGCGTAGTGGAAGATGTGCAGGTCCGGGTACACGGCCCGGCGCTGGGCGACGTGGTCCATGAAATCGATGAGCGCCTGGCGTTCCTCCTGCAGGCTGTGGGCGGTGAAGGCGATGAAATCGTGGCCGTCGGCGGAGTGCTCGACCAGGCCGAACAGGTACTCGATTCCCCACTCCCCTGTCGCCGGGTCCTGCCAGAGCGGGTCCCCTTCGAAGTCGAAGAAGATGTCCCCCGGGCTCGGCTTCGGGATGGCGATCAGGGCCGGGTTGGGCAGCACCTTATAGGAGACGCCGTTGATGGTCCCGTCGATCTCCCCCAGCCCGCACTGCTGGCGCGCCTGGTCCTGCAGTTCGAACCACAGCGGGTCCATCTTGATGCCGACATCGGGCAGGTCGGCCGCGGCGAACATCGCCTTCGTCCGGATGCCGGCCTCCATGAGCTTGGCCCGGCGGGACTTGTTCATCCGGCGCACCAGCATCAGATCATCGGCGGCTTCCATCTCGGCTTTACAGCCGGGGCATTTCAGGCACGCCAGCCAGCGCGGGTCACCCCAGGAGGAAGGCAGGGAGCCCAAGCGGTGTGCTTCCAGGACGGCGCGGAGCCGGTCCCGGGCGGCGTAGAACAGCGGGACTCTCTCCGGCATCGGGTGGCTGGTCGTTTCGTTGGTGCCCAGGATCAGGTGTCCGTCGCGGTGGACCGGGACGCCGGCGGAGCGGAGCTGGTCGGCGTACGCCGCGAGCTGCAGCAGGGCCTCGGCTTTGGCGCTGCGGGCCAGGTTGGTGTCGAACACGGCGTAGGTGCCGTCCTCCTGGAGGATCAGGAAGTCGGCGCGGCCGTGGAAGCCGTCTGCGAAGAAGGAGCCTTGGAAGATCACGTCGAAGCCGTCCCGGAGGGCTTGGATGGTTTCCCCGTGCCGGGCACGGTGAGGGTGGCCCGCCGTTCCGATGTCCTCTGGATGAACCAGTTCTGGAACACGAGAACCTTGGACTGGGAGTATAAGCCCGGGGCCGCAGCAAGCAGTTCCTCCGGGAGTGCCGGCTGCCCTTCGACGAGGCCATCCGGATCGCGCGCAGCAAGCCGGACACCCTCAGCGTCAACGGCAAGACCTGGGTCGACTTCAAAACCATCCACGCCCTTCAGGCGACAAACCAGTAGCCACAGCAGGAGAAGGCTACCCGCGAAAGCGAACCGGCTGCTACGTTCAACCATGCGCGTATACATTCAGCAGGACGCTGGTGACATGACGGCGTACTACCCCCTGCACAGCTTTGAAATGCTCGTCATCCATCGCAATGGGAACCAGTCATGGATCAAGGCTGCTTTTCCCAATGTCGAGAGGAATCCGCCCTCGTTCAGCCTGGTGGAGAACATCGATGAAGCTACGGCGACGCAGGCGATGGACGAACTGTTGTCTTTGACAGAGCCAAGCGAAGCCGGAGCAGTTGTGATCAGCTGGGACGGGAGCCACTTCACTCGACGCAGCCTGTGACCTGCCGGGAAGAACTGTCAGTGCCTCCGCACACATTGAGGCCATGGAAACCACGAGCGATTTCGTCGTCACGAGCACCATCACGTGCTGTCCCCACCGCATCCCTCCGCGCTGTCGGAAGCCACGCCCGGTCACCGAAACCTTCAAGCCGCTATAGCTGTTGCCCGCATCCTGGGCGTGGGATGGGACAATCTGGACGAGGCCGGCGTCAGGAAATGGCACCATATTGCACATGAGATGACGCACCTGCGCCTCGGCGGCCGGTGGAACAACCTTGGATGACGGCTCTGATCTGCTGGTTACCTCCACGTCGAGCCACTGCGAGTAGCTGTTGCCCGCGACTCGGCGGCGCCAGCCCGGTAGCGGCCTGTATCCGCCGTCCCCCACAATCTTTGCTTTAGCCCTCCCACGATGATCAGCAGAGGCATAGACTGTGGAAACCGACTAGGAGCCCCATGGACGTCAAGCGCCGCCGAACCCAAACGCATCACGACAAGCAACCCCAAACCATCGAGGAGTGGATGGCGTCCCTCGACCTTTCCTTCTCCCAGAGCGATTTTGTCGCTGCCTTGGATGAAATGACGCGCAGCACCAAAGCATCCGCGCTGTCCTGGCACGACCGGGAGTTTTGGGATACACACTCCGGCATCAAGAGTGACGACGCCGCCATCGCCAGCGCCTCCGCTGCGAACGCCGCCGCACGGGTTCTGCTCGACGCTTCCGCTGTTACGGCTGAGGAAGTTGCCAACCGAATGCGCCTGTCGCCGTCCACCATCCGGCACTACAAAGCTGCGCGGAAACTGTACTCGTACCTCGTCAACGGCAAGCTCGCGTTCCCTGCATGGCAGTTCAATGACGCCGGCGACCGGTCGATCCCGTCTCTGGAGAACGTCCTGGCCGTCCTGCCCGAGGAACTCCACCCTCAGACCGTCGCGGGATTCTTCCTGACGCCCCAGCCGGACTTGCTCCTTCACGATAAGCAGGTGTCGGCCAAGGCATGGCTGGAAGCCGGGGGCCAGGAAGAGATTGTCGTCGAGCTCGCCAAGGGACTGGCGGCCGGTTACTAGTGGCGGACCAGTACCCGCCGGATGCCGACACCCTGAGGGCACTGGGCTATGAGAAGAAGACACACCATGCCGGCGACTTGCCTCTGTGGCGGATCCACTTCACCCGCTCAGCGCACGTCGTGCCATGGAACCGGCTCCGCACCTGGGGGCCTGTCCCGACTTCTCGGTGGGAACCTCACCCCCTGCCGCCCGGAGAGGCCGCCCCTTTAGGTGCCGCCTACCTCGGCGAGGATGTGCTGACCTGCCTGGCGGAAGTCTTCCAGCTGACCCGATTCGTCGATGTTGATCATGACGCCCCCTATGTGACAGCTTTCCACACAACACGGGATCTCGTGCTCGCTGACCTCACAAGGGATTGGTTACTGGCAGCCGGCGCCTCAGCCCAGGTCGCCTTCGGGGAGAAGGCACGGACCCGCGCCTGGGCCCGGGCGATCCACGAAGCCTGGCCGCACCTTGACGGTGTCTACTCCTTGTCGGCTATAGCCCTCAGCCGCAAGGTGGTGACGCTGTGGAACGGGGACGCGTTTCCGGACAGACCTGATTTCTCCCAGCCGCTGAACTCGCCGGCCATCCTCCCCGGTATTGCCGCTGCAACGGCCCAGATCCACTACACGAGTAACATCATCATCTAAGGCAGCAGGTGACCCTTCCTGCGCGGTCCGCACATATTGGACCCATGGAAACCCACGAACTCCCCGCCTTCGACATCAATCATCACCGCTATGTCGCCCAGCAGATCCAAACGGGCCGGGCGCATCATCACATGGTGGAGTCGTCCCAGGAGATGCTGCTCGCCGAGGTGGAGCGCCTGACGTTCCTCATCTCCCCGGCGAAGCTGAAGCAGCCAGCAATGGGCGAGCCTGTCGAGGCGTACAACCTTGGCCCCAGCGTTGAGGTCCTCGCCAAGCAGCCCCGAAATGCTGCCGTCGTGGTCGAGTACCGCGGCATCAGATCCGAATCCACTGAGTCGGCAGCTTAGCGGCCTCGTCGGGCACAACGTCGCCCATTGGGTCACTGACGACGAGTTACATACTCAACCCAGCATCTAGGGATCGGCGTCACGCACCCTCCGCCAATTGGTTCCTCTGTTGTTGCTGCTCGCGTTCTACAGCCGCCACCGTGCGGGCGTGGAGAGCGGGGTCGAGCGTGATCGTGCCGTCGAGACCCTGCGCCTTCCTGGTGCGCGCAATCCATTCATTTACTTCTTCTGCTACCAGCTTCATGAAAGTTCTATGCGGCCCGAAGGCCGACAGCGGTCACTTTCCCGCGCTACTGCTTCCACTCCGGTACAAGACGCCACGCATCGAAGGACTTCGCTCCCCTGATTTGGCGTCGAGGCATGACTACCACCTTCACGAAGATGTCGTCCAGAACGGCGCGTTGGACACTAACTGCCATACTGTCCCAGGCGGATCGGAGCATGGCTCCAGTCGTGAATTCGTGTGGCCTTGCGATCGGCACTGGCAGAGCAGCTTTCGCCCGCTCAACAGCGGCACGTGCTGCTTGCCATTCCGAGCGGCCGATCGCCCTCAGTGCATAGTCGGCCGCAATTTCCTCGAGACGGGCATCCAGAGCGCCCGTCTGTTCCAGCCACTGTGTGGTGGCTTCTGTCTGGCCCACAACCCTGGCGTCCTGAAATTGAAACGCAGCCTCAGCAAGCCACGCCTCAGTCTCCGCCGCCACGATAGTAGTGCCTCCGCAAGCCGCCGCGCCGACGTTTCGTGGGCAACGGTAGCTAGGGGACGATGTTCAGATCAGCCTGTTCGATGCGATCCCTAAGCTCGAGGACGGCCAACTCGATGCCGGCACTGGCTGACGCCGCGTTGTCGAGGCCTCAGATAGGATTTGCAGGGGGCGGGACTGCCGACTCACTGAATCTGAAGGAGAGCTGCATGACCGCCAATACGTGGGACTTCCAAAGCATAAAGTACGGCCCGGACGCACATAGGAAAGGCGATGCACTCTTCCTGGCGTGGTCGCTGGACTACGATGACGTCTCCGCGGACTACCCGGGCGAAACTCCCGCGGCCGAGGTCTTCAAGGCCTGGCTTAACCAGATCCCAGACGGGGTCGCGGAACGCCGAACGTACCGACCCCGGTGGTTTCATCCAGGAGGTCACAAGCTGGAAGCCCTCGGTTTTCCAGCGCAAAGTACACCTGCCAACGCTTCTGCGCGCCAGCGGTTGGACCCAGTAACTCCACCCTCCAAAAACCATACCGGCATTATGCCGGGGACTGGCTTGGCTCGAGGTCGTCGGTAAAACGGCTTCCTCGACGCAATCGCTGTCCCTTCTAGGAAGGCACAACCTCAATGGCGTCTCGGGCAACCACTGTGTCGTAAAGGCCATATCTGGTCAGGTCTTCATGGCTCTCGATGCCGGTGTACGACAGAGATGCATCTTCATATCGCCTGAACGCGAAGACGGCTTGGTTCATGTGTTCGGTGTTGAAGACCTTCAGACTTACAAGCAGGTGGAAGTCCTCCACCGAGAGTCCGGTGACGGTCTTGAATAGGCCCGGTTCCAATTTGGTGATGACGTCCTGAAGCGTGTTCTCGCGGTAGTCCGTAAGATACATGAAGGCGGGGATACGAGTCGCAAACTTGATCAACTTCTCCTGGATCTGCTTGCGCTTGGACTTGTATTCCTTCTCTTCCGCCGACAGTTCCTTCTTCTCTTTAGGCGTTATGTCTTCGCCCTTGTTCTTCTTGGTTTCCTTGACCTTCTCGCTCTTGTTGATGACGGTTTCGATGATGTTGTCGCCGAGAGTTCGGAAGCCTTCTATGTTCATGACCGCTCTGAAAGCGTCCTCATTGTTAAGGATGCGCCGCAGAGTGTCGTTGTCTACGTTGACTAGGATGGCCGATTCCCACTTACGAGCGAGCAAGGTGGCGCTCGTGCCAGTCATGGCCATGTCGAGGATTCCACCTGCGTCAATCGGCACCATCCGCGCACCGTTGTAGGCAAGCACAGGAAGGAAAGACACTAGCTCCTCGACTGCCTTCTCGGGATTCTCGCCGGGGCTCAGGCCCACGCCGTACTCCGACAACTGCCGCAGTGCGCGCGTCGGCGCGAAATCGAAAACGTAGCAGACGGGCTTGTAAATCTCTTCTTCGTTGGGGTTGTCGCCGTTGGGATTTCTCTGGCTCCAGGGCGACTGAACCCGGAAGGCGGCTTGGAAGTAGGTTTCAGGCGACTTCATGTTGCGAAGCATGAGGATAGACGACCACTGCGGAATCGTCACCCCAGTGGTGAGCTTGCCGCAGGACAGTGTGATTGAACCCGTCTCGTGGCCACCTCCGATAGCCTCCCGCACAGGCGGCAGCGCATCCAAACCGACGCCTGCACTCGTACCGGCAACGGTCAAAATCTTGTACTTGTGGAAGTAGGCGTTCTGCGGTTCGGCAATTAGGCTTGCCATCGCGTGACAAGCAGCCACATTCGGGAGGAACCAAAAAGAGTGCTGAAGGTAGGGAAGCAAGCGGACATCTGAATACGGGAAGGGCGGCCGCTGAAAACCCTGCCTAAGATTATCCACCTGCGTAGGCGCGTAAGTCCCGCGGATGATGTCGAGCCACTTCTGCACGTCGTTCTTGTATTTGAACTCGGCGGCCTTTCCGCTGCCGATGACGGAGAAGAAAGCGTTGAGGTCAAACTCATCGAACTCTCCCATGTTGGCGATGGCCACCAGTTCGTCAGGCATCTGATAGGTCAAGAGCCGCATCTGCGGCAGCGCCCCATAAGGGTTTAGTTCGTCCGGGTGAGCCTTGGCAAACTCTGCTTTCTCCCGCTGCTCGTCCGTATAAGTCCAGTTGAAGATCTGTTCCTCAATAAACTCACCAGTGGCGAGGGCCTTGAAGGGCGTACCGGATAGGTATAAGTACGCCCGCGTCGTGATGGGAAGGAATTCCGTTTCGGGCTCCCTCAGATTGTCCAGGTCCTCGTTGTAGGCGTCCAGTTCGGGGTTGTACGCGAGCTTGGTCTCCGCCAGGATCTGGGAGCTGTCCTCACCTTCGAACAGCTCTTTGGCGGTCTCGCGCCAGGCGCCGAAGTGGTACTCATCGAAGATCACCAGATCCCAGTTGATTTCATGAAGCCATTTGTTCCTGGGCTTAACGTTGCCTGCTTTGTCACGCCCCAACAGATCTTGGAAAGAGCCGAAGTAAACGAGCGGCTTACCCTTGGCCACCGAAGACGGATCGACACCAGATTGCTTGCTCATGTACTGCCAGCCATCAAAGTCCGCGTGGTTCTCGAGGTCAGCCTGCCACGCATCCTCCACCGCCGGCTTAAAGGTCACCACAAGTACCCGAGTGGCCCCAAGACTTCTAGCCAACTGATAGGCGGCAAAAGTCTTGCCGAAGCGCATTTTGGCGTTCCAGAGGAAACGGGGAACAGCGTGCATGTCCTCCTGCCAGACGGAATGGAAGTAGTCGCGGGTCTTTCTGGCAGCTTCTGCCTGTTCTCGTCTTGGCTTGAAGGTCTCGTGGTGGGTACCGGTGAGCTTTTTCCCAGTCCGCAATTCTGTAATCGCCGTCTTCACATCATCCAGCGCGCAGCGCATCCACTCAAGCTGTGGGTTCTCGAACCCCTTCGCCACGAGACGTTCACGAACCTGATGGTCCGTGAAGGGAGTGCCATCCTCCCTCTCCGCTGGTACATCCAAAAGGATCGTGGGAGTGATGCCAGCGGTCTTGGTCTGCTCCTCTATTCGTTTCTTGACGCCACGGGTGGTTTGCCCAACCTTGATGAGGCCGACGTGGGCAGGACTGTCGATGGAGTAGACGTAAAGCCGTAGCCGAGCATCGGGCTTTGGAGTCAATATCTCCTCGATGGAATTAGGCATCAGTCAAATCCATCGGGCGAACAACCTTCTCGATAAAAGCGATCTCGTTTTCGGTCAGGTCGTACTTCGCATAGAGCTCTTCGTCAGTCCACTTTCGGGTCCAGTCTTGAGTGGGCACGAAGGTGTAAACCTGTCGCGTCGTGTTCTGCGATGGCTTGTGCAGCAGGATAAGGAAGCGTGTTAGGCGGCAGGCCATGTAGGACAGGGCGCTTTCAGCCTCTTCCCGTGTATCAAACGGACCTATGGAGAGGTAGGTCTCTGTCGAGATTGTTCCTGGCTCGCCAATGAACGGCGTACTGATGATGCGATGCGGATAGGTGTCCTTGTTGCCGGTGCCGGGCGCCGCGAAGCCGACGAAGACTTTCCAAGCATCAATCAGGGTCTTGCCAGACCTAACTTCATCTCGGGCAACGTAACCAACTCCGCCCTTCTGAAGGATCTGCAAGTCACCGCTTGATTTGGAGGCTCGTCCCCTGAAGGTCGACTCGAATCCGAACGGCCGGCGCACGCTCACGAGCCGATCAAACCGGCGTTCCTCAGGCAACGCAAGGTTTCCCGGGATATGGCCATCGGCCGCCGCAACCTTTCTGAGAATGGAAAGACCTTCGTTGAATCGGATGAAAACATCGGCACCAGGCTCTATGAGACCGCGGGCTGTCGTGGAGGACTCGCCTTGGAAGTGAGTGGTTACGTCACAATCCCCTGCGTTATCTCGGTCCCACAGGAATGCACAGACTCCGCCTTTCGGTCCGTTCTTGGGGAATACGTCGGCCGAAATCGGGTAGTCCTCCAAGCGGCGGATGTGCCCATCTGAAAGCATAGACTCACGGAAATCGTCGAGGTTCTTTCCGCCGGTGAACCAGCGAGAGGGGATTATCATCGTCAACATTCTGGGTTCAAGCCGCTTGGCCTGATCCACGAACTTCTGGTAGATCGGCGAAGCACTAGACCCGCTCCCGCCTCCGTCGTTGAGCTGGTAGGGCGGGTTGCCGATGATTACGTCGAACTGCATGTCTTCTCCGAACAGCTCGGCGACGCGAGCATTGATGTCCTCTGTGTGAATGAAGTCGTAGGCATGGGATTCGAGATCCTCTCCTCGATCAAATTCCTTCTGATTCGCGCCGCAGAAGTCACACCGACCATTGGTGAAAATTTTAATGCGGTTGCCGTCTTTGTCTGCGGTGTATACCCACTCCGTGCCACCGACCCAGGTGTGCTCAGTCCTCTCGAACCAGACATTGCCTTGCACTGTGTCGAATGACTTCGCAATAGAGTGGGGACCGTTCGCCCATTTTGAGCAGTAGAGACTCCTGCGCGCAATGAGGCTGGTCAGTTGCGTGACACCTATCCCGAAGACTTGCTTGGTGAGAATGTGATCCACCCGCTCATCGAGGTCGAGGATCTTCATTTCCAATCCATTGACCAAACGACTGGTGATCTCTCGGAGGAAGACGCCCGACTTGGTGAATGGGTCGAGGAAAACCACATCGGGATTGGACCAAAGGTCTTCCCCGTCGTTCGACGTAGCCCATGACGTAGCCAGGTTGTCGACCATACGCTTGGCGAATTCCGGCGGGGTGAAGACCTCGTCGTTTGAGAGGTTGGCGATGCAGGTCAGGACGTCAGGGTTGCGGCCTCGGAGCGAGAAGTTGGTTTGGGTCGTCATGAGGCAAGCTGACCAACACTCATGGCCGAGTAGTTCTTGATCGGGGTAAAGACCTCGTGGTCTCCGAGGTCTCCGAAGAGGGTATCTGTGCCGCCGAAGGAGCTCATCTGCGTAAGGGTGTCAAAGCGGAAGTCCCGACGCTGAAATTTACCCTTGCCCAGGTAGCCCCACTCGGGGAAACTGATGGCCGTGCCAGCGTCAGTGAGCATGGTTATTGCGTCGCCATGGACGATGTTCTGGCTCAGCACATAGGCTCCGGCTCGGTGGAAGTCGTCTTCCTCGCTGAGTCCGAGGAAATCATCGAAGACTTCCAGCATGTTCTCACGGCACTCGATCACATTGTCAGAAAGCAACTCGATGCCGTAGATGCACATCAGGCCGTATAAGGCGTAGTGGCCTTTTTCGAAGTCAGACCTGCCGTACTTAAGCTCCACTGCCGCCAGCTTCCGGCGCAGGACCGGCACGACAAAGTTACCTGACCCGCAGGCTGACTCAAGGAAGCGTGAATCGATGCGTTCTGTTTCTTCCCTCACCATTTCAAGCATCGCATCGACCAACCATGCCGGAGTAAAGACCTCACCGTGGTCGGCCACCCGCTGCTTCGACCTCACGAGACTCAACCCCGGATCCGGTCGGCGTTGCGCGACGTCTGGGAGCAGTAGCAAGCAAATGCAGGGGACCACTCAACAATGCGTTGACTGGCAGCTTCGGTCCAAGAGCAAGAAGGCTCATGTTCTCCCTTGTTCCAGACACCAGTTGACCATGGTTCGGCTTTGCACTCTACGCATACCGGGCCCGTGCCTTCTTGCCACTCGATGTATTCCAGAGGCATCTCGGATTTGAGCTGCACCGTACCGCAGCCGTGGCACCACCCAACGGGTTCTCGAGTCAAGGGAGTTAGATCCATTCACACAGGATAAGGCTCTATGCCCTAGTCATCGCGCCAAAAGCCTGTGATGTAGGTGATTCCGCCGAAGACGACGCACTTCAAAGGCGTGGACATATCACTTACGCATGCGGAGGCAACAGACAATCTTCCTCGCCGTGACGTCCCGATCGTTAGGATTCGGGGCATGGGAAAAAAGAAGAATCGTGCCGAAACTTTCCGAAGATGGCTGACGGCCGCGGGCTACGAGGTCGTCGCCAAGCCGTCAAAGCGCGACGTCAACTGGGCCGCAACAAGGGAGCTTCCCGGTTCCATACGTGAGGAGATCTTAGGCGTCTACCTTGGTCTGAACGGGGTTCCGGATGAGAGGGACTTCGTCTCCGGAGCTTGGGACTTCCAGGTTGACGGGGCATTGCTGGTCGAGTTTGACGAGGATCTGCATTTCAACAGGTACAGGGCGTCAACCATTCCAACGGGTTCGGGTTGCAGTCTCCCTTGGGCGAGTTCGTATGGTTTGTACAGCATCGAGCGGGAGGATATGTGCCTCCGGGCCGGCAAGCATGGATACAAGTGGGCCAACGAACACTCGGATGCGATGTTTGGTGGCTCCGACTCCCCAGGTGAATTTGTACGATTGGGAGCGTCAAGGTGGAAACAGCGTGCCCTCTACGATGCTGTCAAGGACGCATATGCCGCCCACACTCCAGGGGTTTCTCTGGCACGGGTTTCGATTCACGATGACATCGGTGGCGTTAATGTCAACTGGGCCGCCCAAAGGGGTATCTTGCTGGACTCGGCTGCACTGCGTGACTTTATTGAGACCCGCACCACCACCCACTGTCAGTCGTCGACACTGAGGGAATGCGGGTTTCACCTCTGATGAGCTGCCAGGCAAGTCCGCACGTGCTGTATCCGAGGCGATCCTGACCGCCGGGAGCATCATCGGCCACCGGGACAGGGTCACGCTGCCCTCACGGAGTACCTGACTCCTCAGGGGCGGCATCAGCGTCGGCGACGAGTTGCCGGCGCTTGATCTCAGTCGCGATGAATGCACCGCGCACCGCAGTCAGCGTGCCGCCTTCGATGCGGTTGAGCAGGAGGTCCGGCGGGAAATTCTTGACTAGCCTGCGCTCGAGCCGGTCCGCGTTGATGGTCTTCGCCGCGAAGATCCGGGTGGTGTCCAGGGCACGGAAAGAATCGACGGACAGCACGGACTGGTACTTGTGGCCCCACAGCAGCCGATCGAACTGCTTGGTGGCGGTCCAGTGCCTCCGGATGCGGGCCCGCATGTCCACGGCCTGGCCGATATACGCCTGCCGGTACCCGTCAAGCACCATCACGTAGGCGCCCTCGTCCCAGTCGAGTTCTTTGAGGTCGGTCACCTCCCGCAGCGATTTATTCTTGGCCAACATCTCGGTCAGGGCATCCTCGAAAACGTCGGCTTGGATCTGAGCGAAGAAGGCCATGTTCAGGTCGAAGTTCTCCAGGGCGTCGTCCCGCTGTTGCTCGCAGAACTCGTCGGAGAGGATGGTGTGGTCCTCGTCCTCGTAGGCCCAGGCCTGCGAGGCCCAGTACCCCTCGCCGGCGTACTCTCGCGGAACGTACCGTGTCGAGCGCTTCTTGTTCGGGATGGCGTACATTTCACGGGTCAGCCGGTGGCCGAACTTGCTCTGCCGCAGCCGCTCCCCGAAATGCTCAACCACCGGCGCCGGCTCAGACTTCTGACGCTTCTGGCGCATCTGACGCAAAGGCGTCCACTCATCAATCGGCATTTCCCCCGTATACATAACCGGAGTCTAAGCGTGGATCGGATCGCCTTGCATCGTGTTTCCTATGAAGGGTCGATTGCGTCGGTCGGAGGATGCTAACCGGCACGGGCACCCCCAAGCCGGCCCGTGCCGGTCTCCCTGCACCCCAGGATTTTCATATCAGGTTTGGCCGCCCATATCCTGGCAATCCGCCGACAGCATGACGTCAGTGGTGGGCTGTCCAGCTGTCCGAGCGGCGCGCGACGTTGAACAGGACGTCCACCCAGGCTTCCGGGTACAGGTGCTCACCCCGGTGATGAGGCAGGCCACGTCGTCCCCGGCCACCAGGGCGGGTGATGAGGTGTGAACAGTTAGCGTGAACCAGACGGCTACCAGTGGCTGGGTGTCCAGCTCCATCCGGGCGGCCGTGGCGAGGTAGCCCGCGGCTACGCCAGCGTCACGGGTTATCGACTCGGTCCAGTTCTGCCGGTATCCGTCGGTGTATACCGTGCCGTCACTCTTCGCGGCGACCTCGTAGGTGGTCGCCTTGGTGTTGATGGCGAACACCCCGGTTGGTCCGATGATGAGGTGGTCGATGTCCTTCCGTGGGCTCAGCGGAATCGAGTGTAGGATCCGGAATCCCTGCCGCTCCAGGGATGCCAGTACGCCTGCGGTCCGCTGCTCCCCCGCAACACAGGCCCTGTAGCTCGCATCGTCGAGATCGGCAGTGGACCGGCCCGGGCAGTTGAGGGCCAGATCTGACCAGGGCATCAGGCTGCGGGGCGCACGCGCAGGCTCGGCGTCGAAGGCAGCATCAGCGGAAGGTGCAGCATCCGTGATATGCGGCACCTCCGATGCGCGTGATGGCCCGAGCTGACCCAGCGCTTGGGCGAGCTGCGCCTGTGTGCCGCTGTCCTCGGGTACGGCAGCCAGGGTCGCTAGGTCCAGGTAGCCGATCTTTGTGCCGTCGGGTGAAGGTTCACGTAGAGGCGACGGAGATCCTTCAACTTCCACGGGTTGTACATAAACTGCTGCACCGGTTCCGGCCTGATGGACATCGGGTCAGCAACTGCGATGGTCGACGCTGCAGCGGGCGACTCATTGGGGGTTGTCTTCATCCAGGCGAACGGGTCCATACGTGCTCCTCTGTTGGCTACTGCCATAAAGCATGCGTAGAGCCCCCGCACCGGCACTGGTCAGATAGGCTTTCACCGCCGGGGACACCGGCACGGCCGATCGACGGAGAACACATGCTTGCCAACGCCTGGAACTACGAGAGCATCCAGTACGGACCCGGACCTGCCTCACGGGAACGGCAGGAGCTGGTGCTCGGCTGGGCGCTGGAGCACGACGGCTTCTCCCAGTACTACGACTCAGACACGCCTGCTACGGAAATCTTTTCAAAATGGCTCGCAGCCGTCGGCGAAGCCGAAGACCTCGAGATTCACTGGTGGATGCCGAACATAGGCGAGGGCGTCCCGTTTATGGGCCGTGACAGTCATTTCCTGACCTTCTACCGGTGGCCGACCCATTCTGATACGGGTGAACGACTGAACTGGATGACACTGCCGGTCGAGGACAAGGCATGGAACGCAGAGCGTACCGACGGCGGTGGATTTATCCAGGAAGTCACAGGGTGGAAGCCTTCACCTTTCCAGCGCACCGTTCACCTGCCGACTCTCCTGCGCGCCAGCGGCTGGAGCAATTAGCCAACGCAGAGACAGGCGGGGGCCCGCTCAGGCGCACGCGGTTCCCGCC
>NZ_QAIQ01000240.1 GCF_003061105.1 Arthrobacter sp. HMWF013 | reverse complement strand
GAACTGAAGGGCAGGGGCAGACAGCTGCTCAGGCTCCTGCCGGCGTCGCTCCTGGGCGGCATCACCGGCGCATTCCTGCTGCTGAACCTGCCGGAGACGGTGTTCCACTTCGTCGCTCCGGTCCTGCTGGTCCTGGCGCTGCTGATGGTGGTGTTCCAGCCACGGCTGCAGGCGTGGGTCCGCGACCGCGAAGCGAATCCAGAGCACGCAGTGCGTGACAAAAGGCATGGCGTCCTGCTGCTGGTACTGGTTTACCTTGCCGGGATCTATGGGGGCTACTTCGTGGCTGCCCAGGGAATCCTGCTGGTGGGCATCCTGGGCATTTTCCTGACGGGCACCATCCAGAACGCCAACGCCATGAAGAACATCCTGGTTCTGGGCGTGAATCTCGTAGCAGCCTTCTCGTACCTGCTCTTCGCGTTCGACCGGATCAACTGGCTGGTGGTGCTCCTGATCGCGGTGAGCTCAACCGTAGGCGGACTCCTGGGTGCGAAGGTGGGGCGGCGGCTGTCCCCGCCGGTGCTGCGCACCGTCATCTTTATTCTGGGACTGGTGGCGCTGGGCTTTATGATCGCCACCCTGCTGGAATAATCGGCCCGTGACAATCCACTACCTCGAATCCGCCGCGGACCCGCGCGTCTCCGACTACACCCAGCTGACCGATGTGCATCTGCGCAAGCTGCGGGAACCGGCGGAGGGCATGTACATCGCTGAGTCCTCCCGTGTGCTGCGCCGTGCACTGGCGGCCGGACACCATCCGCGATCGTTCTTCCTCGCGGAAAAATGGCTGGCAGATCTGCAGGATGTCCTGGCCGCCTATCCGGACGTCCCGGCGTTCATCGGAACAGCCGCCCTGCTGGAGGAGATCACCGGATTCCACCTCCACCGCGGGGCAATGGCAGCCATGCAGCGGCCCGCTCCGGTGCCCCTGGACGAGCTTCTGGCAGGTGCCCGCAGGGTGGCGGTCCTGGAGGACATTGTGGATCACACCAATGTGGGCGCGATTTTCCGCTCGGCCGCTGCCCTGGACATTGATGCCGTGCTGATCTCGCCGCGCTGCGGTGATCCGCTGTACCGCCGCAGCGTCCGCGTCAGCATGGGAACGGTATTCCAGGTTCCCTGGGCGAGGCTGGAAAGCTGGCCGCAGGACCTGTCAGTGCTCCAGGGCCAGGGCTTCACTGTGGCGGCGCTGGAACTGACCGGGGACGCCGTTAACGTCGACGAACTCGCCGCCCGGAATCCTGGCAAACTCGCACTGGTGCTTGGCACCGAAGGTGCCGGCATGAGCGCCGCGACGCTCGCCGCCGTCGACCTGGCCGTCAAGATCCCGATGCGCCCCGGCGTCGACTCCCTCAATGTGGCAGCCGCCTCTGCAGTGGCGTTCTGGGAGCTCCGGCCGCGTGGTTCGCAGGGTTCACGTTGATCGGCTATTATTAACAGCTGGCTCTACTGCGCCTTCTGCAGCGGCCATCCCATTCATACCTGGCAGCTGGCAAAATCCAGTTGTGCGAACAAAGGTCCAATTATGAAGTCTGATACACACCCGAAGTACGAAGCTGTTGTTTTCAACGACCTGGCTTCCGGCGTCAAGTTCCTGACCAAGTCCACCGTGTCTTCGAAGAAGACCATCGAGTGGGAAGACGGAAACACCTACCCGGTCATTGACGTCGAAATCTCCTCCGAGTCCCACCCGTTCTACACGGGCAAGCAGCGCATCATGGACTCTGCAGGCCGCGTCGAGCGCTTCAACGCTCGCTTCAAGGGCTTCGGCGGCAAGAAGTAATTCACTTCACCCCCTGGTTCTTTGGAAAGCCCGCACCGGCAACGGTGCGGGCTTTTTGCGTCTTGCGGACATTTCCGCACCCTCCGCAAAGTGCGGCAGGATGGAACGCATGACTGACACGCCACACACGGATGAAGAGCGCACCGCCGCACGCCTGCATGGCGAGTACAAGGTCCCGGGCGGCAAGCTCGTGGTGGTTGACCTCGGCGTCGAGGATGGTGTGCTCGTGGAAGTGTCGGTCAGCGGGGACTTCTTCCTGGAACCGGACGAGGCGCTCCTGGACATCAACCGTGCGCTCACCGGACTTCCGGAAACCACGACGGCGGCGGATCTCTCGGCGGTCGTGACCGCCTCGCTCCCTCCCGGCGCTGCCCTGTTCGGCTTTTCGGCCGACGCCATCGCCGTGACGGTGCGGCGCGCCCTCGCCAAGGCGACAACCTGGGCGGACCATCACTGGAACATCATCGCTCCTGCGGTGCTGCCCACAGCCGTCAACGTGGCTCTGGATGAGGTCCTCACCGAAGAGGTGGGAGCAGGCCGCCGCAACCCGACGCTGCGGTTCTGGGACTGGGAGGAACCGTCAGTGGTGATCGGCAGCTTCCAGTCCGTCCGTAATGAGGTCGATCCCGACGGCGTTGCCCGGCACGGCATCAGCGTGGTCCGCCGGATCAGCGTCGGGGGAGCGATGTTCATGGAGGCCGGCAACTGCATCACCTACTCGCTCTACCTGCCGCAGACGCTGGTGGACGGGATCAGTTTCGCGGACTCCTACGCGTTCCTGGATGCGTGGGTGATGGCCGCGCTGGAGAAACTCGGGATCACTGCCTTCTATGTTCCCCTCAACGACATCGCCACGGACCAGGGCAAGATCGGCGGCGCCGCGCAGAAGCGCCTGGCCAACGGAGGCATGTTGCACCACGTCACCATGAGCTACGACATCGACGCCGGCAAGATGGTCGAAGTGCTCCGCATCGGCAAGGAGAAGCTCTCGGACAAGGGGACCCGCAGCGCCAAGAAGCGCGTCGATCCCCTCCGCCGGCAAACAGGGCTCGCCCGCACTGAGATCATCGCGGCCATGATGGAGGTGTTCGTTGAACGGTACGCCGCCACCCCATCCGAACTGACCAGCGAAGAGTTGGGGGAAGCCCGCCGCCGCGTCGGAGCCAAGTTCGGCACCCTGGAGTGGCTCAACCGGATCCCGTAGCGGGCGGGTTCACTGCCAGGCTTGGGCGTTGAGTTCGCGCAGCAGGTGGCTGCGTTGCTCTACGACGATCCGCCGAAGGGCCGCGGGCGCATCGGCGTTGGCAGCGAGCCACCCGTCTGTTCGGAGCACCACCGGCTGCTGCTCAGGCCGCACACCGGCTGAAAGGTCCTGGGCGTGGGGATACAGTCCTTGGACAATCCGGCTCGAGATCTCGATGCTCCGGTTGTCCCAGATGCCGCGGAGGCAGTCGAAGTACGGCTCAATGTAGGGTTCCAGGAGCCCGGCGGGTGCCGTTGTGAAGCCGGCGATCGTGGCGCTGAGGATCTGGTTCGAAAGCCCCGTCCCTTGTACCGCTGCTTCCCACACGGCAGCCTTCACGTCGGCGTCCGGACGGGCGGCAGCAGCGGTCGCATGGCCGGCCTTGCCGGAGGCCGTCCTGTCGCGTTCCAGTTCGGCATCCAGCTCCGCGGGGGTTGCCTGGCCGTTGGCCGCCAGCGCATGCCAGAGGGTCCAGCGCAGTTCCGCATCCACCGCCAGGCCCGCAACCTGTTCGGTGCCGTCCAGGAGTCCCTTGAGCCGGGGGAGGAGCGCGGCGTCCTGACGGCTGAGAGATGCCAGCGTCCGCGCCCACGCAAGC
Source organism: Arthrobacter sp. HMWF013 (assembly GCF_003061105.1). Taxonomy (GTDB): domain Bacteria; phylum Actinomycetota; class Actinomycetes; order Actinomycetales; family Micrococcaceae; genus Arthrobacter. Next base: position 10,821 of record NZ_QAIQ01000240.1, on the reverse strand, counting down.
TGGTGGTCCGAGCCCGGCGCCGCCGAGTCCAACTGCGCGTCCACGGCAGCCAGGAAGCCACTACGCACGGTGTCCCGCTGGGACGTGGGCGTGAAACGTTCGATGGCGGTGCCGGCGTTTTCGAGGATGTTCAGCAGCACGCCGATCCCGGTCTCGGCCGGTCCGAAGGACTGGACGGCGTCCACGTATCGTGCCGCCGGGCTTTCGGCATCCCGGGCGGAGTTCCAGAGGGCGGTCCAGACCAGCGCCCGGGCCATGGGATCGGTGATCCGGTCCAACGATTCCAGCGCTGTCGCCTCGGACGCCGGATCCAGCCGGGCCTTGGCATAGGTGAGGTCGTCGTCGTTCAGCAGCAGGAGGGCCGGCCGGGGCTGGCCGGTGAGCTCAGGGAGGGGTGTCCGTGCACCGGTCACGTCGGTTTCGACGCTCCCGGTCCGGACCAGGGCACCGTCTGGATTGAAGTTGTACAGGCCTACGCGCAGCCTGTGCGGCCGCAGCTCCTCGCGTCCCGTGACGGGGTCCACAGCCTCCTGGACGATGGCCACGGCGTCGAGGACGCCGTCGTGCGTGTCCGCTTCCACGGACAGCGTGGAGATTCCCGAGGTCTGCAGCCAGGGTGCAGCCCAGGCGGCGAGGTCGCGGCCGGAAGCCGCGCTGAGGGCCTTCAGGAGGTCCGCGAGGGTGGTGTTGCCGTAGGCGTGGTCCCGGAAGTACTCGCGGGAGCCGGCGATGAACGCTTCGAAACCCACATAGGCCACCAGCTGTTTGAGCACGGCGGCGCCCTTGGCGTAGGTGATGCCGTCAAAGTTCTGCTTCGCGGCCTCAAGGTCGGGGACGTCGGCGACTATGGGGTGGGTGGTCGGCAGCTGGTCCTGGACGTAGGCCCAGGCCTTGCGCTTGTTCGCGAAATTCACCCAGGCGGTCTCCCAGTCCGTGGCGCGGTCAACGCCCAGAGTGCCCATGTAGTCGGCAAAGGATTCCTTGAGCCACAGATCGTCCCACCATTGCATGGTCACGAGGTCGCCAAACCACATGTGGGCCATCTCGTGCATCAGGGTGTTGGCCCGTCCCTGGTACTGCGAGTCGGTGGCGCGGGAGGTGAACACGTAGCTTTCGGTGAAAGTGACCAGCCCCGGGTTTTCCATTGCTCCGAGGTTGTATTCAGGCACGAAGGCCTGATCGTACTTGCCCCACGGGTAGGGGAAGTTGAAAAGGCGGTTGAAGAAGTCCAGCCCGCTCTTGGTGAGCCGGAACAGCTCTGCGGGGTCGAAGGAATCCGCCATGGAGGCCCGGCAATATAGCGCCAGCGGCACCTCCAGCGCTGTGCCGTCGTCGAGCGTTCCGCTCCAGTGATCCTGGGCCTTGAAGTAGGGTCCGGCGAGCACGGTGGTGATGTACGTGGACATGGGCCGGGTGGCGGCGAAGTCCCAGCGGCTGGTGGCGGGGTCGCTGGTCAGCTGCGTCCGGGCGGCCTCAACCCCGTTGGACGCCACCTCCCAGTCCGACGGCGCCATGACGTGGAAGGTGAACTCGGCTTTGAGGTCGGGCTGCTCGAAGTTCGCGAACACCCGCCGCGCATCGGCGGGCTCGTACTGCGTGTACAGGTAGCACCGGCCATCAGCCGGGTCCACGAAACGGTGCATGCCCTCGCCGGAACGGCTGTAGAGCGCGGTCCCTGTGACGGTGACCTGGTTCTCTGCCTGCAGGTTGTCCAGCCGGATCCGGGAACCGTCCACCACGTCGGCTACCGGCAGGCCCTTGCCGTTCAGGAACACGCTGTGCACGTCGCCGGCAATGAAGTCCAGGAACGTGGACGTTCCCGGCCCGGTCCTGGCGGCGGAGAAGTTGATGACACTGCGGCTGGTGTAGCCGGCCACGCCGGGATCCGCAGCCTGACGCACGTCCAGGGACACATCGTAGCTGTGGGTGGTGATCAGGGCTGAACGGTGAGCAGCTTCACTTCGCTGCAGATTCTCATGTGACACTCCGCTATCTAATCACGCGCCGCCACGGGCGGTTGACGGCATGTAATTCGCCACCGGCACGCAGGCCCTACGCGGTCATCAGCAGCGCCGCTGCCAGGCCAAGCAGCGCAATCAGGAGCCATGCAGCCAGCGCAGCGGTGAGGGCACGGGCGCCGGTATGCAGCAGGGTGCGGACCCGCACTGCGGACCCCAGCCCGAACAGCGCCGCTCCCAGAAAAATGTCCTGAAACCCGGCGTCCGTATCGAGCCATGCCTCTGACAGCCAGCCCGTGGACCTCAGCACCACCATGCCCACAAACCCGAGGACGAACAGGGGCACCACCGGAGGAAGGGACTGCTGCCCGGAACTGTTGGCACGGTGGTGCAGGCCCGCGATGGCCACCACCGGCGCCAGCAGCAGGACACGCGTGAGCTTGACGACGACGGCGAGTCCCAGCGCCGCGGTGCCGGCAGTTTGTGCGGTGGCCACCACCTGGCCGACGTCGTGAACGGACGCACCGGTCCAGGCGCCGAACGTGAGCGGGTCCAGTCGCAGCGGCTGCATGAGCAACGGCAGCAGCCCGATCGCCAGCGTGCCGCACAGCGTCACCAGCGCCACCGGCAGCACAGTGTCGGCATGCTTGATGCGGCGCACCGCCGCCATGGCACCGATGGCGGACGCCCCGCAAATCGAAAAGCCGGTGGCCACCAGGAGGGCGGTGTCCCGGGGCAGCCGGAAAAGCCGCACCAGGAGATACGTGCCGCCGAAGCTCAACAAGACAACCCCGCAGATGAGCAGCATGGCCAGCCATCCCAGGCCAAGAATGTCCTGGATGCTCACCTTAAGGCCCAGCAGGACAATGCCGGCCCGCATGAAGTGCTTTCCCGCGAAGTCGAGGCCGGGCCGCGCCCGCCCGGCAATCCACACCGCCGTGCCGGGCAGGTTTGCCACGAGCAGGCCAAGGGCAACCGCAACGGTCATCGCGGGCAGCGCGGGGACCAGGGTATGCACTGCGAAGGCCAGGGCCAGGGCGGGAGCGGCAGTGACCAGGCCCGGCAGCAGCCTGCTGCGGCTCATCTCGGGCATTGATCCACCTTGGGCACTCACCTACTTTGCCGGATGGGTCCGGGATTCGACGAACCGGCGGCGCCGCTACAACACGCCACAATGGATGACGGTAATGATTTCGAAACAAAAAGATGGTTGGCTAAAGGGATGTCAGACCTATTCCAGGATTACTCGGTAGCCGCCGTGCGCACCGGTGCCTACGACGAGATGTTCACCCCCGGCCAGGAGGCCCGCGACTCCTACGCGGAGGTGGCGGACGCCCTCGGCAAGCTCTCCCTTGCGGACGTCAGCGCACGGGCGGACTCGATGGCCCGGACCTTCCTGGACCGTGGTGTGACTTTCGACTTCGCGGGGGAGGAGCGGCCGTTCCCGCTGGACATCGTTCCCCGCGTCATCCCTGCTGATGAGTGGACCGTGCTGGAAAAAGGCGTGGCGCAGCGGGTGCGGGCCCTTGAGGCCTTCCTGAACGATGTCTACGACAAGATGGCAGTGGTAACGGACGGCGTCATTCCACGCCAGCTGGTGACCACCAGCGCCCACTTCCACCGCCAGGTGCACGGTTTCGAGCCCGCCGGCGGTGTCCGGGTCCACATTTCCGGCATCGATGTTGTCCGCGACGCCGCCGGAACCTTCCGCGTGCTGGAGGACAACGTCCGGGTTCCCTCCGGCGTCAGCTACGTCCTGGAGAACCGCAGGGCAATGGCCAAGGGCCTGCCCGAAGCGTTCGGCCAGCAGCTGATCAGGCCGGTTGAGGAATACCCCCGCCGGCTGCTGTCTGCCCTGCGCAAAACGGCACCCGCCGGCGTCGATGATCCCACCGTGGTGGTACTGACCCCTGGCGTCTTCAACAGCGCCTACTTCGAACACACCCTGCTGGCCGGCCTGATGGGCGTGGAGCTGGTAGAAGGCCGCGACCTCATCTGCCGCGGCAACCGCGTCTACATGCGCACCACGGCCGGCGAACAGCGCGTGGACGTGATCTACAAACGGATCGACGACGAATTCCTGGATCCCCTGCAGTTCCGCTCCGATTCGATGCTCGGCTGCCCCGGCCTGGTCAACGCTGCGCGTGCCGGCGGCGTGACCATCGCCAACGCCGTGGGCAACGGCGTAGCCGACGACAAACTCGTTTACAGCTACGTCCCGGACCTGATCCGGTACTACCTCAACGAGGAACCCGTCATTGCGAACGTGGACACCTTCCGGCTTGAAGAGAAGGAAGCCCGGGAGTACGTCCTGGACAACCTCGCCGAACTGGTGGTCAAGCCCGTGGACGGCTCCGGCGGCAAGGGCCTGGTCATCGGGCCGGATGCATCCAGGGACGAACTCGAAGCATTGCGCCAGCGGGTGGTCGCAGACCCCCGCGGCTGGATCGCCCAGCCGGTGCTGCAGCTGTCCACCGTGCCTACCCTGGGCGGGGACAAGTTCGGCCCGCGGCACGTGGACCTGCGCCCCTTTGCCGTGAACGACGGCGACGACGTCTGGGTCCTGCCCGGCGGGCTGACCCGGGTGGCGCTGAAGGAAGGGTCCCTGATCGTCAACTCCAGCCAGGGCGGCGGCTCGAAGGACACCTGGGTCCTGGCGGACTCGCCGCAGGTGCCGGTGGAGACGCTTCCGCGTCCCACCATCTCCATCCGTGAACGGGTCTCCGTGTGGCCCGTTGAGAGCAACTGGCGCGACCGCCAGTCGGAGCAGCAGCAGTGAGGCCGGCGCACGAACCGGCACCATCAGTAACGGGTACATTCCCACAGATTTCGGACGCGCAGGAGGTAACCGCGAATGCTTAGCCGTATTGCTGAGTCCCTTTTTTGGATCGGACGGTATGTGGAGCGTGCGGACGGCACTGCACGCATCCTGGACGTGCACCTGGAACGCCTCAACCACCTGCCGATGGAAGAACGCCGGCGGGTGGCGCAGGAACTCCTCGCCGTTATGGGCGCACGGCCGGAAAGCGAGGACTTCGGCCTGCCCGAACTCCTTCACGCCCTGGCGTACGACAAAACCAGCGCCACGTCCATTGCAGGCTCCCTCGGCGCTGCCCGCGAGAACGCCCGCCGTGCCCGTGAGACGGTCTCCTCAGGATTGTGGGAAAGCCTCAACACCACCTACTACGGGCTGAGCCAGCACCGCAAGGACGTTGTGGGGACCTACCGTTTCTGCAACTGGACGCTGGAACGGACCGCCATGGTGAGCGGCCTGGCAGACACCACCGTGAGCCACGACGAAAGCTGGCTGTTCCTGGTCCTTGGCCGCTCCCTGGAGCGCGCGGACATGACAGCGCGCATGCTCTCCACCCGGGATGTCCTCTCGGCAGGCATGTCCTGGGTCAACATGCTGCGCTGCGCGGGGGCCTACGAGTCCTTCCTGCGGACCCGGCGGGCTGCCTTCGGTGACCAGCACGCCGCCGAGTTCCTCCTCCTGGACCGGTTGTTCCCCCGTTCCATCGTTTACGCCCTGCGTGACGCTGATGAATGCCTCGCCAAGCTGGACCCGTCGGCGCAGCGCGTTGGTTTCATCAACGACGCCCGCCGGATCGTCGGCCAGGCCAGGACCTTCCTCGAGTTCCACCGGACCGACGACCTGATGTCCGAACTGCCCGAGCATATGGAACGCGTGCAGAAGGCCGTAGCCCAGGCCTCGGACGCCATTTCCCGTAAATACTTCAATCAGGCCGACGAACTTGCCTGGGTGGGAGAAGTTTCATGACCCGGCTGAGCATCGTCCATACGACGGCCTACAAGTACAACAAGCGCGTCACGCTCTCCTACAACGAAGCCCGCATGACGCCGCTGACAGATCCCCACCAGGTGGTCCTCGAATCAGTGCTCAAGGTCTCGCCAACGCAGGCGGCCGTGAGCAGCTACCGGGACTACTGGGGCACCAGGGTCACGGCCTTCGACATGCAGATGCCCCACGATCACCTCGAAGTCATCTCCAACATCACCGTCGAAGTGCACCGGGCTGAAAAGATCCCTGCTGAATCCGACATCGCCGGCTGGGACGTCCTGGCTTCCGCGGAGACCCTGAACACCTACAGCGACTGGTTGCCGCAGTCCCAGCTCAGCGGCCCCGGGGACGAGGTCCTGGGCATCATTCCCGGGGTGGTGGAGGGCAAGAACCCGTATGAGGCCGCCATGGCTGTCTTTGAGTGGATGCGCGGCGAGATGACCTACATGACAGGCTCCACGGCTGTCACTACCAACGCCGAAGAAGCCTGGGGCCAGCGGCAGGGTGTCTGCCAGGACCTTGCGCATCTGGCCATTGGCGCCCTGCGCAGCTGCGGCATTCCCGCCCGTTACGTTTCCGGTTACCTGCACCCGCGGTCGACGGCGGGGATCGGCGAGACAGTCGCCGGGCAGTCCCATGCGTGGCTGGAGTGGTGGGACGGAGACTGGCGGAGCTGGGATCCCACGAACCACAAGCCCGCGGGCGATTACCACGTCACCGTGGCCAAGGGCCGGGACTACCGGGACGTGCCGCCGTTGAAGGGCATCCTCTCCGGCGGCGGCGGATCGGCGCTGAGCGTCAGCGTGGAGATCACCCGCCTCGCCTGAGTCCTGCCCCGGCGGCACGTTCCGGGAGGGATTACTCCGGGGATGCCTTGGTTGCTCCGCTGAGCTGGGTCCACCATGTCACAGGTGCGGTGACCTTGAACCGCCTGCCGGTCAGGGTGTCGGGGCTGATCCTCACAAAGACGTCCTTTTTCCCGGCTTGCCACGGGAACAGGAAGAGGGCTGCCGTGTCCAGGATCCGCTCCGTTCCCTTGACCACGGCTGCGGGTCCCTTCAGCACCACGCTCCAGGCAAGGCCGGTGACGGCATCAACGCCGTCAGCCTCCACCGCCACCGGTGAGCCACCGGTGGCGCTGGCCAGTTTGGTTCCCTCGGCGGTACGGAAAACAAGCGTGCCGCCGTCGACGGTGTAGTTGATGGGGAAGATGTCCGGATGGCCGTCAACCACCACGGCCAGCCTGCCCACGGACACTGTCCGGAGCAGTTCCCAGCACTCGTGGTGTTCCAGCTTATGCACTTCGGAAATTGATTCGCTCATGCCGCTGAGCCTACGCTGTGGCGGCCGGGCACAACAGTTACCAGGGGCTGGGTTTGTAATCCTTGAGGAAGACGCCGTACTGGTCCTCGCCCTGTTCGCCCATGACGATCGGATCGTAAACCCGTGCGGCCCCGTCCACCAGGTCCAGGGGTGCATGGAAGCCCTCTTCCATCAGCCGGACCTTGGTGAAGTGCGGGCGTTCATCGGTGATCCAGCCCGTGTCCACGGCGGTCATCAGGATGCCGTCGGTGTCCAGCATTTCCTGCGCGCTGGTCCGGGTCATCATGTTCAGCGCGGCTTTGGCCATGTTGGTGTGAGGATGCCCGGGTCCCTTGTACGCGCGGGAGAACTGGCCTTCCATGGCCGAGACGTTCACGATGTACTTCCGGTGCGCCGTGGAGCGTTTCATCGCATCCCGGAGCCTGCTCACGAGCAGGAACGGGGCGGTAACGTTGCAGAGCTGGACTTCCAGCATTTCCAGCGGGTCCACCTCGTCCACCACCTGGGTCCAGCTGTTGATGGCCGCGAGGTCCGGAACCAGCCCGCCGGCGTCGATGGCCGTGCCTGAGGCAATGCGCTCCAGCGACGCTGAACCGGTGGACAACGCCAGGGACGTGATGGCATCACCGGCCAGCACAGGGTGCTCGGTGACGCTGCTGGCCAGGGCAAGCGGGTGTTTGTCGTGGGCATGGCCAAAGGTCACCAGCTCCGGGCCGCCATTGGCCGGTTCCAGGGCAGCCGGCAGCGGTTCGTCTTCTGCGTCCACCAGCGGCTTGTAGGCGTTGCCGGAGCGCCGGACCGTCTGCGCGGCGTTGTTGATGATGATGTCCAGTGGACCCGCGGCATTCAGGGAATCGGTCAGCGCCATCACCTGCGAGGGGTCGCGCAGGTCGATGCCTACAATGCGGAGGCGGTGCAGCCAGTCGGCGCTGTCCTCCATGGCCGCGAACCGCCGCGCCGCGTCCTTGGGGAACCTGGTGGTGATGGTGGTGTGTGCGCCGTCCCGGAGCAGGCGCAGGGCAATGTACATTCCGATTTTGGCGCGCCCGCCGGTCAGCAGCGCACGCCTGCCGGACAGGTCCGTACGGGCGTCGCGTTTGCTGTGGCTGAAAGCCGCGCACTCAGGGCAGAGCTGGTGGTAGAAAGCGTCCACCTGGGTGTAATGCTTCTTGCAGATGTAGCACGGGCGCGAGCGGATCAGGTGCCCGGCCACCTTGCCGGTGGCTGACGTCTCCAGCTTGTTGCCGCGCGTTTCGTCGTCGATCCGGTCCGGGGCGGCCGTGGCCGTCCGGGCTATAACCGAGCGGTCCGCTTCGGAGATGAGATCCCGCTTGGTCACCCGGCGGTGGCGCTTCACGGCTTTGAACATTTTTCCGGTGGCACGGCGCACCGAGACGTAGTCAGGGTCTTCCTCGTCATAGACGTGGATGGTGTTCAAAACCTTGAGGCAGGCCTGGATTTCCTCAGGCGTCAGATCGGGGGAGCTCATTGTACCGATTTTACAGCCTGGGGAATGCGCGGCCTGACCGGACCGGACATGCCCCCGGTCCTTGGGCTTGTGTACCTAAGGGTTACCGATGCCCCGGGCCGGCCTGGGCAGCGGCTTCTGCATGGACCCCGGCGACCTTGTCGACCGAATCACGGAGGTCGGGGAAGTTGGCAGTGGCTGCCTTGACCGCATCAGGGACCAGGTGCAGGTTGCGCGCCGAAAGTGCACGTTCCTGGTCACCCGGCTCGGGAACCAACTGCCCCTTGGCGAGCACGGTGATCCCGGACTCGGTCACCTTGAAGCCCCGGGCACGGTCCAATTCGGGATCAAGCCCGATAGCGGCTCCGGCGGGGATCCTGACGTTCTTGTCGATAATGGCCCGGTTGATCACGGCACCCTCACCGATAATGACCTTGTCCATCAGGACGGAGTCCACTACGCGGCTGCTCGTCCCCACAAAGACATCGTTTGACAGCACGGAACCTTCCACAATGCCACCGGAGATGACCACGCCGCTGGAGACGATCGAGTCCAGCGCGGTCCCCACGGTGTTGTTCCCGCCGCGGACAAACTTGGCCGGCGGCGAGATGCTCTGCCGGGTGTAGATGGGCCATTCCGAGTTGTAGAGGTTGAACACGGGCAGCGGCGAGATGAGGTCCATGTGCGCGTCATAGAACGAATCGATGGTGCCGACATCGCGCCAATAGGTCCGGTCCCGCTCGGTGGATCCGGGGATCTCGTTGAGGGTGAAGTCGTAGACGCCGGCCTCACCCTGGTCCACGAAGTAGGGGATGATGTCCCCGCCCATGTCGTGCTTGGTATCGAGCCGCTCGGCGTCGACGTGCAGGGCAGCCACCAGGGCGTCGGCGTCGAAGACGTAGTTGCCCATCGAGGCGAGGAACTGGGTGGGATCCGCCGCGAGGCCGGGGGTGGTGGCCGGCTTCTCCACGAATGCGCCGATCTTCTGGGGATCGTTCTGGTCCACTTCGATCACGCCGAACTGATCGGCCATGTGCAGCGGCTGGCGGACGGCGGCGACAGTGGCTTTGGCACCGCTGGCCACGTGCTGTTCCACCATCTGGGCGAAGTCCATGCGGTACACGTGGTCCGCGCCGACCACAACGACGATGTCAGGGTTGGCGTCATGAATCAGGTTCAGTGACTGGTAGATGGCGTTGGCGCTGCCAAGGAACCAGCTCTTGCCCACGCGCTGCTGTGCAGGAACGGAGGCGACGTAATTGCCGAGCTGGGTGGACATCCGCCAGGTCTCGGAGATGTGCCGGTCAAGGCTGTGCGACTTGTACTGCGTCAGCACCACGATCTGCAGATAGCGGGAATTCACCAGGTTGGAAAGGGCGAAGTCGATCAGGCGGTAGCTGCCCGCAAAGGGTACGGCTGGTTTGGCACGGTCTGCCGTCAGTGGCATTAGCCGGTTTCCCTCGCCGCCTGCGAGGACAATGGCCAGGACTTTTTTGTTCAACGGCATGGTGGTCGCTCCTGTACGCCTTCGTAACTCCCCAAAACAGTCCGGCATGCCCGGACTCCTTCACACTAGAACAGTTAAGCCCGAAGGACTACCTTGGGTAGCGTGCGAATAGACATTGTGACTAAAGAGTTCCCGCCGGAGATCTATGGTGGCGCCGGAGTACACGTAGCCGAATTGAGCAGGGTGCTTAGTAAGCATGTTGACCTGCAGGTTCGCGCCTTCGGGGCTCCCCGCGACACCGACTACCACGGTGCAGGGGTGACCTCCTACGCCGTGCCCGAAGACCTCGGATCGGCCAATGCTGCCATCCAGACCCTCGGGGTGGACCTCCGGATCGTGCCGGACGTGGCCGGCGCGGACCTGGTCCATTCACATACCTGGTACGCCAACATGGCCGGTCACCTGGCGTCCCTGCTCCATGGCATCCCGCATGTCCTGAGCGCCCACAGCCTGGAGCCACTGCGTCCGTGGAAAGCAGAGCAGCTCGGCGGCGGCTACGCTGTCTCCTCGTGGGTCGAGAAGACCGCCTACGAGGCCGCGGCAGCCATCATCGCGGTCTCCGAGGGCATGCGTCAGGACATCCTGCGCAGCTACCCCGAGGTAGACCCGGCCAAGGTCCGTGTGGTGCATAACGGCATCGACGTCGACATGTGGCACCGTGACGAAAACGATGACGCCATCAAGGCGCTCGGCATTGATCCCGGCAAGCCCAGCGTGGTCTTCGTAGGACGCAACACGCGCCAGAAGGGTGTGCCGTATCTCC
>NZ_QAIQ01000239.1 GCF_003061105.1 Arthrobacter sp. HMWF013 | reverse complement strand
TCCGGCCCGGCCGAGGGATTGGCTCAGCAGCACCTGCCCTGCGGGTTGGAGTCCTGGCGGTCCGTCCGGTCCCGCCAGAACTCACGTTCGGTCAGGGGCGGCTGCCCATGCCCGGCCGCGCGGTGGTGCTCCAGGTACTTGGTGTAGGCGTCCGCTCCGAGGACACCACCCAGATAGCGGGCAAACCCCCGGAAACCCGTTGATACTGCGGCCAGGCGGAGACTCATCAGTGGTGACCTGGCCTTTCGTACCGCAGTTCCGCCGGGAGCTTGCTCCATTCGGCCAGCAGTTCCTTTTCCGCCGGCGTGGGGATGAGGCCCGCGGGTGCGAAGACCCGTGAAGGACGGGGTGCGTCTTCGTGGTCGTCATTGGCTATGCCCGCACCGTGGTTGCGGTATGCCTTGGCAGTGGCGATGAGCGCGGTGGCGATGACAATGATGCTCAGGACCACGAAGATGACGGACAGCCAGCCCTGGATGCCCGTGTTGCGCACCACGGCCTCCATGGCAGCGACTGTCTTGGCCGTTCCAAACTCGGTCTTGCCGTCGGCCAGGGCCTTGGAGAACGCCGCGTTGTTGGCGAAGTACCCCACGGCCGGGACCGGCGAGAAGATCTTGTGGAAGCTCGCGGTAATGGTCACCACTGCCGCGAAGGTCAGCGGTAGGGCCACAATCCAGAGGTACTTGAAGGAGCCCCGCTTGGCCGCGATGGCCAGGCAGACGGACAATGCGATGGCAGCGAGCAGCTGGTTGGCAATGCCGAACAGCGGGAACAGCGTATTGATGCCGCCCAGCGGGTCCGTGACACCCATCAGCAGCACCGCGCCCCATGCACCGACCATCACTGCCGTGCAGAGCCAGGCACCCGGCCGCCAGGAGTGTTCCTTGAACTTGGGGATGAAGTTGCCGATGGAATCCTGCAGCATGAAGCGGGCCACACGGGTGCCGGCGTCAACGGCCGTGAGGATGAACAGTGCCTCGAACATGATGGCGAAGTGGTACCAGAACGCCATCATGGCCGTGCCGCCGATGAACTGCTGCATGATGTGGGCGAGGCCCACAGCAAGGGTAGGCGCACCACCCGTGCGGGAAACAATGCTCTCCTCGCCAACGTTCCTGGCCGTCTCCGTGAGGAGGTCGGGGCTGATGTTGACTCCCGCGAGGCCCAGGCTGTTGACCCAGGTTGCGGCTGTTTCCACCGTGCCGCCGGTCAGGGCGACCGGTGCGTTCATGGCGAAGTACAGGCCGCGGTCAATGGAGATGGCAGCAACCAGCGCCATGATGGCCACGAACGATTCCATCAGCATGCCGCCGTACCCGATGAGCCGGGTCTGGCGTTCCTTTTCGATCAGCTTAGGGGTGGTGCCTGAGGAGATCAGTGCGTGGAATCCGGACAAGGCCCCGCAGGCAATGGTGACGAAGAGGAAGGGGAACAGTGCCCCCGGGAACACCGGACCGTTCTCCCTGCTGGCGAATTCGCTGAAGGCGGGGACAGTGATTTCGGGGCGGACCACAATGATGGCCAGCGCCAGCATGACGATTACACCGATTTTCATGAACGTGGAGAGGTAGTCCCGCGGCGCCAGCAGCAGCCAGACCGGCAGGATCGCGGCGATGAAGCCGTAAATGATCAGGCCCCAGGCGATGGTGACTTTGTCCAGGGTGAAGAACGCGGCACCCCACTCGGTTTCCGCTACGATGCCGCCGCCGATGATGGCTGCCATCAACAGTACGAAGCCGATCAGCGAGACTTCCATAACCTTGCCGGGCCGGAGGAATCGCAGGAAGATGCCCATGAACAGGGCGATGGGGATGGTCATGCCCACCGAGAAGACACCCCAGGGGCTTTCGGCCAGTGCGTTCACAACGACAAGGGCCAGGATGGCGACGATGATCACCATAATGAGCAACGTGGCAATCAGGGCAGCGGTGCCGCCGATGACACCAAGTTCTTCACGGGCCATCTGGCCCAGGGAGCGTCCGCCGCGGCGCATGGAGAAGAACAGGACGAGGTAGTCCTGCACCGCTCCGGCCAGTACGACGCCGATGATGATCCAGATGGTGCCGGGCAGGTAACCCATCTGGGCGGCAATGACCGGTCCCACGAGGGGCCCGGCGCCGGCAATGGCGGCGAAGTGGTGGCCGAAGAGGACATTGCGGTCCGTGCGGACGTAGTCCTTGCCGTCGGCCTTGTATTCCGCAGGAGTGGCGCGGCGGTCATCGGGTTTGGTGATGTAGCGTTCGATCACCTTGGAGTAGAACCGGTAGCCGATCAGGTAAGTACAGACCGATGCAAAGACGAACCAGATGGCGTTGACCGTCTCGCCCCTGATGATCGCCAGCATGAACCAGGCAACACCGCCCAGCAGTGCGATGGCCGCCCACAAGGCGATTTTGGCCGGTGTCCATTTCCTGTCCTCAGCCTCGCTGACGGCTGCATCCACAGCTGTTGGCGGCAGCGCCGGATCGGCGGTCAAGGGACCGCCCCGTTGCGCTGAACCTTCCGGTTCATTAGACCTGTTGGCCATGTCTCCTCCTCGAGAATTCCTGCTTCGGTGTTTGGCTCAAAGGCACCCTACCAATGCTGCGCCGACGAGGGTACGGCTTCGGGACCGCGCCGTGTGTCCATGCGGTGAACGGCGGGCCGAGGGAGCCGAACGCCAGGTTCAGCTCAACGCCGGAACGCGGTGTGTGGTCCCTGGGCTGCCGGACGCAGGAAAGGCCCCCGGCCGGGCATTCCCGGGCAGAGGCCTTCTCCATGGCTGCACCCTGGCGGGGGCAGCAGTTGCACGTGCTGTGGCGGCACGTGCCGTGTCTACGTGGTTGACGCCTACGCGTGTGAGTAGGTGAGGCAGTCAGCGTTGTCAGCGCCGGGGCCAACATGGACTTCGGGTGCATTGCACATCAGATGGTCGTTGTGGACGCACTCGGCGCGTTGGCACGCTCCGACGTCGGCCAGGACCTTGGGCAGGCCGCCGTGCATCCCGGTGTCAATGAAAGTGGCGCAGCTGGCATGGTCTTCACTGCCCCCGACCGTGATGGCGTGGGCGGTACAGCCTTCATGGTCGTTGAACGAGCAACGGGTAACACTGCAGTCGGCAACATGGGTTGTCATAAGAGGTTCCTCCGTAGTCCGGCCGCCCGGGCCGGACAGCATCCTGCCTCCCACGCTAGGCCTGTTCAGCCCAATCAAAAAGACCCAACTATGTGACGTAATTCAGATAAGTGATGCCGTTCAGGCCCCGACGCCCCGCCGGGACATCGGAAGCCTTGCCTGCGTAAACATCCAGGCCAGGACTGAACCGGTCAGCGGTACAGCCACCAGGAGCGCCAGGAGCTGCAGCCAGGGAATCGTGGGCCCGGCGAACATCCGCGTGGCTGAGACGATCAGGGCAGCCGGGACTATACCGGCGGCCAGCCCGAGCAGGGTGCCAAGCCCAGCCGTCATCAGGGCCTGGGCTCCGGCCAGGGACTTCCGCAGCTGCGGCGCGGCCCCTACGGCCGCCAGCGTCATATGGTCCGTCCGGGCATCTGCGAGCGCCAGGCCCGTGGTGATTCCCGCCGCACTCAGCGTGATCAGCGCGCTCAGGCCCACCAGCAGCCAAAGCAAAGCGGAATTGTCCGTGTCAGCCCCCTGCTCCACATTGAGGGTCATGCCGGTGACGCCGTAGAACCGCGAGAGCGCCGTTGAGACCTTGTCCCGCTCCGCGTCCGTAGGATTCCCCGACAGCTGGACCAGGAGCGCTGCGGGTTCAACGGGCAGCCCCAGCCTGGCGGCAGTCGCGGCTGAGACGACGCCGTAGTAGGGCACCGGAGCCACGGGAACTTCGACGGCGGCCCGCAGTCGCGTGCTGGTGACCACCTCGTAGCCCTCGAACCGTTGGCCCGTGACGGGCTTGGGTTTGCGCATGTCGGTGGACTCAAGGGTAGTGTGCCCGTCCTGGACATAGACGGGATTACTGACTGCCATGCCACCGTTTTCCAGCACATCGAGAGCCTCCTGTCCCGGTTCCCGGCCGAGGACAGCACGGAGCTCGTCCGCCCCTCCCACGATCAGCTGCGGGAGTTGGCCGGAAATTCCGGCAGGAAACATGGAGCCGCGGCACCGCCAGTCTGATGCGTCCGCGATCCGTCCTTTCGGCGTTGCGGGGCACTCCTGGCCAGCCGGTACAGCGAGCCCGTACTGCAGGCACCCTGCAGGGTCGTCGCCCGCGACCCATCCGCCATCCGCTGTGGCCTGCAGAAGGCACCCCCTGGTCACCACCGAGTCCAGTGCCTGCGTCCATTCGACGGATTCGAGGGACTGCCGCACCACCTCAGCCACGGCCTGAGGGTCGTGGAAAGCAGGGTCCTGGTTGGCTGCGCCCGGGGAAATCCCGCCCTGGACAGCCGGCCCGGCCGCCACTGGAACGCCGTCCAGGGTCAGGGGAAGGGTCGCCTGAAACTGGTGCGCGGACCAATAGTGGGTTCTCCTGGCATCCTCGAACTGGCTCGCAGCCAGGACCATTACCGCGCTGGCCAACGTTGCCGCGGCGAGGACTGCCGCCACAGCCGGGACAGTGCGGGTCCGGTTCCTGGCCGAATCCCTGGCCGCCAACCTCAGGGGCAGGCTCAGCCGCCCGGTGTGGCCGGTGAGAAGTGAAACAAACCCGCCGGTCAGGAGCACCAAGGCCACCACCAACAAGACGGTGCCGCCAATCAGCAGGCCTGCCACCAGCGGAACGCGTTCCATCAGCACGTCAAGGTCGTCGCCAACCAGGCCCAGCCAGCCGCCGGCCGCGAGCGTCAGCACGGCCAGGACCAGCAGCGCGGTACCAAACCGGGCCGGCGCCTTTCCGGCGACTGAGGGAGCACGTCCTGATTTGAGCGCACCGAGTGCCGCTTGCCGTGCTA
>NZ_QAIQ01000238.1 GCF_003061105.1 Arthrobacter sp. HMWF013 | reverse complement strand
CGCATAGATCCCGGTCAGGGTCAGGACTCCCAGCGCCGGGTTCTCATGCTTGAGGACGTCCCCGAGGAAAAAGATCAGGTACACAATGGTCAGCTGGTTGCAGACGTTGACCAGGAAGCGGGTGAGCCACGCCCACGCGAAGTCAGGGTGGCGGGCCGGGCTGATCCAGAAGCCGCGGAGGAAACTGCCCCACGAGAACGGCGGCCGCAGCTCCCTGGGCAGCGGCGGGTCATTGCGGTGGAACAGGTACGGCACCACGGAGAACAGCAGGGCGGCCGCACACATGGTGTAGCCCACCATGAAATTTCCCGACACCACCGCCCCGAAGACTGCACCAAGCAGGATTCCCAAGGTCTGGCCCAGGGCCGCCAGTCCCCCCACTCCGCCGCGCTGCAGCACCGGCACCCGGTCCGGGATGGCAGCGGTGATGGCCGCATAGGCCGCGTTGGCGCCCAGCTGGACCAGGCACCAGAACAGGACCATCAGGGCAACAGCCGTGGCCCCGGACATTGCCAGCAACGCTGCCGCGGCCAGCACGGCACCGGCCAGGACCCAGGGGGAACGCCGGCCGAAACCGGAGATTGTCCGGTCGGACAGCGCCCCGAACAGCGGGTTGGCCACCAGGGACACGGCGGCGCCGCACCCAAGGACGAGGGAGGCGATGGCTTCCTTGTTGGCTTCGTCGATGCCAATGGCCTGCTCGGCGACAAAGACGTTGATGGGCCCGAAGAACGCGGCGTTGATGCCAACGTTAACCAGCACCAGCCCGGTCACCCAACGCGCGGTGACCCTCTGCGTCGGTTCCGCGAGCGCCGCCGTCGTACTTTCTGCTGCAGGGCTGGGATCCGCTGCTGCGGGTGTGTCGGACAGGCTCATGCTGGTTCCCCCTGGAACGGTTGGTGATTCTGAAAATCAGACTATCGTGGGCATCATCCCGCAGCGTGTCATACGCCGGGACATTGCCAGGCGAACCTGCCCGCTCTACGGACTCCAAGGAGAACCACATGGCCGCATCAGCCGAAAACACGTCCAGCCCTGCCGTCAACACGGCCGACCTCTACGATGAGCGCGGCGAGGAACTGGCGTCAGTCTCCCTCCAGTTCCAGTCCATGGGCGGCCGCTCGCATTTCAGCGGACCGGTACGGACCATCCGCTGCTTCCAGGACAACGCCCTGGTGAAGTCCACCCTCGCCACCCCCGGCGACGGCGCCGTGCTGGTAGTGGACGGTGGCGGGTCGCTCGGCACTGCCCTCATGGGGGACATGATCGCCGAAAGTGCTGTGGCAAACGGCTGGGCCGGCGTCGTCATCAACGGGGCAATCCGGGACCGCGAAGCGATCGCCGCCCTGGAGTTGGGGGTCAAGGCGCTAGGCAGCAACCCGCGCAAGAGCGCCAAGGACGGTGCCGGTGAAGTCGACGTGGATGTGGTGATCGACGGCGTGACGTTCCGGCCCGGCGTTAACGTCTGGTGCGATCCGGATGGGATCCTGGTCCAACGCTGAGTGGCGGGATCCCGGCACTAAAGCGGCTTGAGAGGGCTGGGATCGCGCCAATCGGTTCGAGCTGCGGGAATTTACCCGGCTGCAGGAACAAATCGGGAAGTAACATAGTTACCGAAAGCAACTAACAGGCTTAATCCCTTTTTCTTCGTTGGAGCACCCATGTCCAAAACCACTGCCGCGCCCGCCGCCGGCGAAACCCTGACGCAGCGTCAGATCGTCACCGTGATGGTGGGGCTGATGCTGGGCATGTTCCTGGCCTCCCTGGACCAGACCATCGTGTCCACGTCCATTTACACCATCGCCAACGACCTCGACGGCCTCTCCCTCCAGGCCTGGGCAACCACCGCATACCTCATCACCTCCACCGTGAGCACGCCGCTGTACGGCAAGCTGAGCGACATCTTCGGCCGCCGCCCGCTGTACCTGATCGCCATCGTGATCTTCCTGGTGGGCTCGCTGTACGCGGGTTCGGTGAACTCCATGACTGAACTGGCCATCGCCCGCGGCGTCCAGGGCCTCGGCGCCGGCGGCCTGCTGGCCCTCGCGCTGACCATCATCGGCGACATCGTGTCCCTCAAGGACCGGGCCAAATACCAGGGCTACTTCATGTCGGTGTTTGGCATCTCCTCCGTGCTCGGCCCTGTGGTGGGCGGTGCGTTCGCCGGATCAGCCACCATCCTGGGTTTTGACGGGTGGCGCTGGGTGTTCTTCATCAACCTGCCCATCGGTCTGGCCGCCTTGGCCGTGGTGTTCCTGTTCCTGCACCTTCCGGCCAAGCATGTGAAGCAGAAGATCGACTACTTCGGCGCCGCCGCCATCACCCTCGCGATTGTCCCGCTGCTGCTGGTGGCGGAACAGGGCCGCAGCTGGGGCTGGGCCTCGTTCAACTCGTTCCTTTGCTACGGGCTGGGCGTCGTGGGCATCATCTGGTTCCTGCTGGCCGAAAAGCGCGCCGGCGACTACGCCCTGATCCCGCTCCGGCTCTTCCGCAACCTGACCTTCGGCCTTTCGTCGCTGCTGAACTTCATCATCGGCATCGGCATGTTCGGCGCCATCGCCATGCTTCCCATGTACCTGCAGCTGGTGAAGGGCCTGACCCCCACCGAGGCCGGCCTGATGATGATCACTTTCACCGTGGGCATCCTGACAGGTTCCATCACCGCCGGACGCACCATCTCGGCGTCGGGAACGTTCCGGATCTTCCCCATCATGGGAACGGCGATCCTCACCACGGCGGCGCTGGTGATGGGCCTGTCCCTGGGCGTGGACACCGCCCTGTGGGTTCCGGGCGTGATCGCGGTGTTCTTCGGCATGGGACTTGGTTTCTGCATGCAGCCGCTCACCCTGGCCATGCAGGTTTCCGTGCCGCCGAAGGACATGGGCGTGGGGACTTCCTCCGCTGCATTCTTCCGGTCCATGGGCGGCGCGGTGGGCACTGCGGTGTTCATCTCCATGCTGTTCAGCGTGGCCGCCGGCCGGATCGCCGACACCATGAAATCGGCCATCGGAAACGCCGATTACCAGGCCGTCCTGAACGATCCCGCCGTGGCCGCGGACCCCGCCAACGCCAAGCTCTACGAATTCTTCCGGAACGGCGCCTCGAACGATTCGCTCAATGACACCAGCTGGCTGCACTCGGCCAACAGCGTGCTGACCCGCCCCATCACCGAAGGCTTCGCCTACGCGATCGATTCGGTCATGCTCACCGCCGCTGTCCTCACCGGCATCGCCTTCCTCATCAGCTTCGCGCTGCCCAAGAAGAAGCTGACGGACCCGAAGGCGGCCAAGGAGCCCGTGGCGGTCCACTAAAGCCCCGCTCCGAAACTGCGGACGACGACGGCGGCGCGGCCCGCCGTCGTCGGCTTTCCGCCCTTGACTGGAACAGGACGCCGCGGCATGGAACACTGTGTAGCGCGTGTGCGCCGGCCATCCGACCCGTCGCCGCAGCCGACGACGTCCGCCGCACCCACCCACCCC
>NZ_QAIQ01000237.1 GCF_003061105.1 Arthrobacter sp. HMWF013 | reverse complement strand
GCCGTCTCCGCCATGCCATCCTCCCGGGTCACCCTTGCATCGGTTCCAGCCTACGGTCAGCGGCCCCACATTCCCCGTCGGCGGGGGTCAGGCGGCGCCGATCCCGCGGTTTACGGCCGGCATGATTTCGGTGGCGAGGAGTTCGATCGAGCGGGCGGTCTCGGCGAACGGCAGCCCGCCCAGGCCGATCTGAGCCATGTAGCGGCTGTTGCCCAGGGCCTGGTGGATTTCGAGGAGCTTCTCGGTGACCTG
Organism: Arthrobacter sp. HMWF013; assembly: GCF_003061105.1. Lineage (GTDB taxonomy): Bacteria > Actinomycetota > Actinomycetes > Actinomycetales > Micrococcaceae > Arthrobacter. Next base: position 5,736 of record NZ_QAIQ01000237.1, on the reverse strand, counting down.
CTGCGGGCTCCCCACCAGCAGGCCGCCGCCCGGTTCGCTCCAGTCATCAAAGGTGGACCGTGGAAAGTGGTCCACCGGCCGGGGCATGTTCTGCTCGAAGTAGGCCCGGTAGTGCGGGTAAAGGGTGTCCCGCGCCTGCTGCGAGGTGGGCGCCGCGTAGAAGTGGCCGCCCACACCCACCTGCAGGGTTGCGGAATCGTGGCCTGCCTCTTCCGCGCTGTGCCGGTATAGCTCCACCAGGCGGCGGAACCGTTCCGGTCCGGACAGCAGCGCGATGAACAGGGGAAGGCCCAGGCGTCCTGCCCGGGCGAAGCTGGCCGGGGTCCCGCCCACACCCACCCAGACGGGCAGCCTTTCCTGCACCGGACGGGGCGCGATATCCATGCCCGGAATGCTCTGGGTGAGCTCGCCATTCCAGGTCAGCGTGGCGTTGTCCCGCAATTCCAGCAGCATCCGCAACTTCTCGTCGAACAGGCCGTCGTAGTCCTCGGTGCTGTGGCCGAACAGCGGGTAGGACTCGACGAAAGCCCCGCGGCCGGCAATGATCTCGGCGCGTCCGTCACTGATCAGGTCAAGCGTGGCGAACTGTTCAAAGAGGCGGACCGGGTCCTGCGTGGAAAGCACCGTGACGGCCGTGCTGAGCCTGAGGCTGGTGGTTTCGCGGGCGATGGCTGCCAGCACGATTTCCGGAGCCGAGAGGGCGAAGTCGCGCCGGTGGTGCTCGCCGAGCCCCAGGAAGCTGAGGCCCGCCTGGTCCGCCAGTTTGGCCAGTTCAATCACCTCTTTGAGCCGCTGTTGGGGCGACAGGGCGCTGCCTGTGGTGATGTTGCGTGAAAGTTCGCCGAAGGTGAAGATACCAAAGTCCATATTTAGTTGAACATTCAATCTTCTGGTTTCATTCCTGAGGTGGACGGACGACGGCGGCCGCGCGCCGCCGTCGTCCGTTCACCACTGTTGCTAGCCGCTGAAGGCGACCTTGTCCCAGGAAAGCACCTCGGTACCGTCGGCACTGTTCCCGGCAACCGTGAACCTGACGTAGTTGGTGGCGTTGTTGGAGCCGTCCACCGTGATGCGCTGCAGACCATCCGCTCCGGCACCGCCGCCGTACACCTGGAGCCAGGGTGAGCCTGCGGCCAGTGGCTTGTTTTCGGCGAAGATGTGACTGTCTCCGTTGATGAGGTAGACGGGACCGTCAAAGCGGTTGGTCTCGGCAATGATGGTCTGGACGATTTCCCTGAAGCCGGACATGGTTTCAGGGTTGGCCAATGCGGCGTCGAGCAGCGCAGGGTCGAACATGTCGGCCTGGGTCATCAGCACCACGGCCCTGTCGTTCCGGCGGGTGGCATCACTGAAGGTTTCGCGCACCTGGGCAAGGACAGCGTCGGTCCGGTGCGCCACTTCAGCCAGCTGCTCGGGTGTGGCGGCCGTTTTGCCGAGGCCTGACCAAGGCTGCAGTGCGTTGTTGCTGCCTTGGACATTCACCACGGAGAAGGACACACGGTTCTGCGTGAAGCGGACGTTCTCCGGCAGGCCGAGGTCTTCCTGGGTCTTGACCGGCATGGTCTCACCCAGGGTCTTGCCGGGTTCGTCGAAGAAGACTTCACGGAGCTTGTCCAGCCGCTCCAGCGGGTTGTATGCGCCGTTGTTGGTCCGGTGGCAGTCCACCCACTCGTTGTCGCCGGGGGTGAACACCAGCGGATGCTCGAAAGTGTCGAACGCGGAGCGGATGTGCTCAAAGTAGGCGTCCGAACACACGGAAGACCCGTTCTTGATATCGCCCACGTGCGCGACAAACTTCAGCTCGCTGTCCGCATTGATGTCCTGGATGCGGGCGGGGAACTTCGTGATCTCTGCGGCACCATAGGGGATGTCGCCGATGACCCCGAAGGTGAAGGCCGGACCGGCGGCAGGGTTGTTTTCGGCGGCATTCGCGGGCACGATCGCGGTGCCAGCGCCGGCGGCGATGAGGGCCACTGCTGCTGCGGTCTTGAGTCTGTTCAGGCGCACGGGGAGTCCTAACGTGTGGAGGGATGCGTGAACAGACTTCCTGCCGCGGGCCAACAACCGGCCACCGGCTGGTTTCGGTGCAGTGAACAGCAGGTGATCGGGCCGCGGACTACCAGCGCCCGGAGCTTCCCAGAGCCCAGCCGGGCTCAGTCACCCACGGCTTCGCGCCCGCGCCGCACGATCAGCGGATCGGGGTCATGGACCACGGAGGTGTCCTTCTGGTCATAATCGAACTGGTTGAGGAACCAGCGCATTGCATTGATCCGCCCGCGCTTCTTGTCGTTGGACTTGATGGTGATCCACGGCGCGTGGTCGGTGTCCGTCCGAAGGAAGGTCTGTTCTTTCGCCTGCGTGTACGCCTCCCAGCGGTCCAGGGAGGCCAGGTCCATCGGCGAAAGCTTCCAGCGTCGCACCGGGTCAATCTGGCGGATCGCAAAGCGGGTGCGCTGTTCGTGGCGGGTCACGGAGAACCAGAATTTGTGGAGGTGGACGCCGGAGTCCACCAGCATTTTCTCGAAGAGCGGCACTTGGCGCATAAAGGTTTCATATTCCGCCTCTGTGCAGAAGCCCATGACGCGTTCCACGTTCGCCCGGTTGTACCAGGAGCGGTCGAACAGCACGATTTCGCCTGCGGACGGCAGGTGCTGGATGTAGCGCTGGAAGTACCACTGGCCCTGTTCGCGGTCCGAGGGTTTACTCAGGGCCACCGTCCTGGCCGAGCGCGGGTTCAGGTGCTCGGTGAAGCGCTTGATGGTTCCGCCCTTGCCGGCGGCATCGCGTCCCTCGAAGACGATCACATTCTTGAGGCCGTGGTCCTGGCCCCAGTATTGGAACTTCAGCAGTTCGACCTGGAGGCGGTACTTCTCGAGCTCATACTCCTCGCGGGACATCCGTTGCTCGTACGGGTAGCCCTCCCGCCACGTCTCCACCGCCGAGCCGCCAGGATCGATGAGCTCCGGATCCTCGCCCTCGCCGCCGCGCACGCTGTACCCCAGCTCCACGAGCTGGTCTATTGCCTCGCGAAGGTTTTCCCTGACCCACGACTGGTCTGCAGGAGTCCAGTGGCTGCTGCTTCCCTGCGCCATCTGAGGCCTCCTTCCGGGCTCAACTGCCGTCGTCGGAATCATAACAAGCCGGTCCCGGCACCCACCACGGTGCGGGACGACGGCGGGACCTCCCGCCGTCGGACAATTAAGTCAGCATGCTTAGCATTAAGTCAGTTTTCGGTTTACGATGAAAAGGTAAGCGGCGGGCGGATGCCCGCGGCAACCAATCGGAGGGAGTGTCACCGTGGGTCTGGATGACAAGATTGAGAATGCTGCCGAGAAGCTTGGCGGCAAGGGCAAGGAAGCTGCCGGAAGGGCCAGCGACGATCCGAACCTCGAGGCAGAGGGTAAGGCCGACCAAAGCAAGGCCGATCTGAAGCAGGCCGGCGAAAAGGTCAAGGACGCCTTCAAGAAGGACTAGTCCCCCCTATAGATGCAGCAGAGGAAGGGTGCCACCCGAAGCGGGGTGGCACCCTTCCTTTGCTGTCAGGGCCTTGCTGTCAGGGCTTCAGCGCTTCCAGGGCAGCCCGGGCTCCCTTGCTGTGCAGATCGTCCAGCGCCCTGGTATAGGCGGCCACGAAAACCGGGCTGTCGATCAGGTCACCGAACACCTCACGGTTGGCAATGAAGGCGAGCGGCTCCTCGTGCTGCCGGGCCGCGGCCGCCATCAGCGGCTCTTTCAGCCGGTCGACGACGTCGATCGGGTTTCCCTGTTCATCGACGCCTTCGTCATAGCGAGCCCAGCTGGCCACTATCGCGGCTGAACGGTGGACCTCTCCCCCGTGTTCGAGGTTGATGCGGATGACCGGGACCAGCCACTTGGGGATCCGGTCCGAGCTTTCGGCGCACAGCCGGGCCAGAGTATCCAGCACATGTTCATTGGAAAACCGCTCAATCAGGGTCCGTTTATAGGCATTGAGGTCGACGCCCGGGACGGGGTGGAGCGTCGGCGTGGCTTCCTGGTCCATGTAGCCCAGCAGGAACTGCGCGAACAATTCATCCTGCGCCACCTCGTGGGCGTAACGGTATCCGGCGAGGTAGCCGAAGTAGCACATGCCCTGGTGGCTGGCGTTGAGCAGGCGCAGCTTCATGAGTTCGTAGGGTTCAACGTCCGCCACCAGCTGCACACCCGCTTCCTCGAACGGAGGCCGGCCCAGGCTGAACTTGTCTTCCAGGACCCACTGTTCAAAGGGCTCGCACACCACCGGCCAGGCGTCCTCGATCCCGAACTCTTCGGTGATGGCCGCGCGGTCGGCGTCCGTGGTCACCGGGGTAATGCGGTCCACCATGCTGTTCGGGAAGGGAACGTTCTCCTCAACCCAGGCGCCGAGTGCGGGGTCCTTGAGGTGTGCGAAGGCGGTGAACATCCTGCGGGCCACGTCACCGTTGCCCTGGATGTTGTCGCAGGACATCACGGTGAACGGGGCGAGCCCCCGTGCCCGGCGCCGTGCCAGCGCTTCGGTGACCAGCCCGAATGTTGTCCGCGGCGGGTTCCCGGGCTGGAGGTCATGGACAACGTCGGGGTTGCCGGCGTCGAACTCCCCGGTGACATGGTGGAAGTTGTAGCCTCCCTCGGTGACGGTGAGCGAGACGATCCGGGTTGCCTCGGAGGCCATCTTCTCAATGACGGCTTCGGGATCCTCCGGGGCGAACAGGTATTCGATGATTGAACCGATGACCCGTCCCTCGCGGGTTCCGTCCGGGTTTTTCACCACCAGGGTGTAGAGGCAGTCCTGGCTGTCCATGACCTGCTTCATGCGGGCATCGCCGGGCAGGACGCCGACGCCGCAGATGGCCCAGTCAAGCGCCTTGCCGGCGTTCATCAGCCTGTCCAGGTACATGGCCTCATGTGCACGGTGGAAACCGCCCACGCCGAAATGCACGATGCCGGCGGTCAGGCCGGAGCGGTCGTAAGCGGGCACCGCCACGGAAGCGGACAATCCGGAAAGGACGCTGGATTCGAGTGCAGGCATTGTCTAACCTTCCGATGCAGAGAGGGAACCGGTCAAGGAACCCAGTTCCGCTGAGTGTGGCGGGTTGGCCCCCGCCCGGGAGCAGGTGATGGCCGCGGCGCGGTTGGCGTAGTCGGCGAGGCCACGCAGTTCGTCCTGGTCCAGGGTTTCCAGACGTTGCCTCCCGCCGGGCCCGAGAGCGTGGAGTTGGGCAAGGCCGGAGATGAGAGCGGCCATGAAGGAATCCCCGGCTCCCACGGTGTCCACCAGGGCGATGTTTTTGGCGGGCATTTCCGCTCTCCCCTGCCGGGACAGGATCAGCGGACCGGCGGCGCCGCGCGTCAGCGCCACCAGGGCCGGGCCGAGCTCCAGCCACGCTGCCAGCGATTGCTCCGGGCTACGGTCCGGGTAAAGCCAGGCCAGGTCCTCATCGCTGGCTTTGACCATGTCGCTGGCCGCCACGAACAGTTCCGCCTGCGTCCGGGCTGCGGCAACGTCCGGGCTGATGGCGGGCCGGCAGTTCGGATCGTAGCTGACCGTCGCGGACTCCCGTGCCGCGTGCACCAGCGCCAGGGCGGCTTTGTCCCCGGGCCCGAGCATGGAAGCGATTGAACCGGTGTGGACGTGGGTGGAGCCTTCGACGGCGGCCAGAGCTGGCAGGGATGCCCCGTTGAAGTCCCAGGTGATGTCGAAGGCGTACGTGGCGGCGCCGTCGGAGCCGAGCGTGGCGG
>NZ_QAIQ01000236.1 GCF_003061105.1 Arthrobacter sp. HMWF013 | reverse complement strand
GGGAAGCAGTTCGTCGCGGTCCCCGGTACTTGTCTTTTCGGCCCACTCGCGAAGGCGGACCACTTCCTTCCCCAGCTGGGACGACGGCCCGCCCAGTGCAGCGGCGAAATGCGGGACGCTGGTGTCCTCGCCCAGGGAAAAAAGCTGGCCCTCGGCGGGTTCCTCGGAGGGGAACCCGCCTTCGAGCTTATGCCTGCACACGTAGTTGGAACGGCCCTTGACCAGCGCAACCTTGACCGGGCGCTCCAGGGCCGGAGTGATGCTTTTGAGCAGCCGGGGAAGGTCGCGGCCCACAATCTGGGTCTGCAGGGCAAGGGTGGCGGTGGAAACGAGCGTGGGCTTGTGGCTCACCAGCGAGTGCGCAATCAGCGGGATGAGGTAAGCCAGCGACTTCCCGGTGCCCGTTCCTGCCTGGACGAGAAGGTGGTCGCCGGTCTCAATGGCCTTCGCCACCTGCCGGGCCATCTCGTGCTGCCCGCTTCTGCTTTGACCGCCCATGCCGGCGACGGCGCGGTCGAGCAGTTCGATGACAAACTGCTCGCCGGCCGTGCCCTTGATTTCCCCCGCGACAACCTCAGTCATGGTTGATGAAGGATTCCAGTTCAGCCGCCAGGCCCTCACGGACCATCACCACTGCACGCGTACCGTCCTCGCCATGATCCAGGGTCAGGATCTCAGCATCCGTCTCGTGCAGTTTGCTGATCAGATCACCCCGGTTGTACGGGATGAGGAGCTCAAGCTTGACGCTGGGACGCGGAATGCTGTCACTGATGGCCCGCAGCAGCTCTGCGATTCCCTGGCCGGTGCGGGCGGAGACCACCACATGGCGGGGTTCGCGCTGCTTCAGGCGTTCCACCACAAACGGATCCGCGGCGTCGGCCTTGTTCAGCACAATGATCTCGGGCACCTTGCGGGCGTCCACTTCGCTGAAGACTTTGCGGACAGCCGCAATCTGGCCTTCCGGATCCGGGTGGGAAACGTCCACGACGTGCAGGATCAGATCGGCGTCAGCAACTTCCTCCAGGGTTGACCGGAACGCCTCCACCAACTGGGTGGGCAAGGAACGGACGAATCCAACGGTGTCAGCCAGGGTGTAGCCCAGGCCGTCCGAGGTCTCAGCCTTGCGCACCGTCGGATCCAGCGTGGCGAAGAGCGCGTTCTCCACCAGCACGCCGGCGTCAGTCAGCCTGTTCAGCAGCGATGACTTTCCGGCGTTGGTGTACCCGGCGATGGCAACGGAAGGCACCGAATTACGACGGCGGTTGGCCCGCTTTGTTTCGCGGGCCGGCTTCATCGCGGCGATCTCGCGCCGGAGCTTGGCCATCCGTGTGCGGATGCGCCGGCGGTCCAGCTCAATCTTTGTTTCACCGGGGCCGCGCGAACCCATACCAGCGCCGGCCCCGCCCACCTGGCCACCGGCCTGGCGGGACATCGATTCGCCCCAGCCGCGCAGGCGCGGAAGGAGGTATTCGAGCTGGGCCAGTTCCACCTGGGCCTTGCCCTCGCGGCTCTTGGCGTGCTGGGCGAAGATGTCCAGGATCAAGGCCGTACGGTCAATGACCTTGACCTTGACGATGTCCTCAAGGCCACGCCGTTGGGAAGGCGCCAGTTCGGCATCCACCACCACGGTATCGGCTCCGGTGGCCATCACGATTTCCTTGAGTTCAAGCGCTTTGCCCGAACCCAGGAAGGTGCCCGGATCCGGCTTGGCCCGGCGCTGGACGAGACCGTCCAGGACCTCGGAACCGGCCGTCTCGGCAAGGGCAGCGAGCTCACGCAGGGAGTTCTCCGCGTCCGCCAAGGTGCCCTCGGACCACAAGCCGGCAAGGACCACACGCTCGAGCCGGAGCTGCCGGTATTCGACTTCGGTGACGTCTTCAAGCTCGGTGGACAGGCCTGCCACGCGCCGTAATGCCCGGCGTTCCTCGAGGTCCTGTTGGTCGCCGTCGTACGTTGTGTGCTCGTCATCCAGGCGGGAGATGGCCTGGGCCCTGCCGAACACGGCCTTGTCGCCGTCAGTGGCGGCGGCATTCCTGGCCGGGACGTCCTTGGCAAGTATCCGGTCGATGACAGCTTGGATTTCCTCGGGACTCATGTCCTGGGCTGCTGGATCGGAACCGGTATTGGGCTGGCTGGTCATGGTCTCCTTTGAAGATTCGGCATTTTCAGAATAGTGCTGATTGTTGTTCAGTGGTGAAGTATTCGCGCTGGGCTGACGGCTTGGGGTCATCAGGGCCTCCTGGGCTGCCGCGCGGGCCGGTCGATCCGATGCCGCGCGCAAAGTGAAATTCGCATCCTGGGGATGCCTTAAGTGTGGAAAGGGGGCGCAGGCAGCAGGGTTAAGTGAGCGGCGGCGACGCTGATCACTCGAGTACTGCCGGCCGGAAGGACACGGCCGGATGCCTGTCCTGTGGCGCCCATGCGGAAGGTTGACAACCTGCATCGCTGCGGGGCACGGCTGCCGGACGGGCTGGCGCCCGTGCGGGACTACTCGAAGATCAGGAACATGGGTCCTAGATTAGCAGAACAGGCGGCCGCAGTTTCGCGTTGTCCGCCGCGGCCCACTAATCTGGCCAGTTATGGAGTCCGCACACTATTTCAGCGCATCGCCCGCCGGGCCGTTCACCCGAAAGCCACTCACTGTGGAACTGGCCGGAGAAACGCGCAGGCTGCAGACCTCCGCCGGGATCTTCAGCCCTGATGGCATTGACAAGGGAACTGCCGTGCTCCTGGCGGAGGCCCCGGCTCCCTCGCCCACCGGCAACCTCCTGGACATCGGTTGCGGCTGGGGTCCCATCGCGCTCACGCTGGCCCTCCGGGCGCCCCACGCGAAGGTCTACGCCGTGGACGTGAACGAACGCTGCATCACGCTCACCAACGAAAACGCTGCCCTGCTCGGATTGGGCAACGTGGTGGCCAGCACCCCGGACCAAGTGGACCCTGAACTGCGCTTCGACACCATCTGGTCCAACCCGCCCATCCGGATCGGCAAGGACGAACTCCACGGCCTGCTGAAGCTGTGGCTGCCCCGCCTTGCGCCGGGCGGTTCGGCCTGGCTGGTGGTCCAGAAAAACCTGGGCTCCGATTCGCTTCAGCGCTGGCTTACGGCCGAACTGGATGCATCGTTCACCGTGACCCGGGAGTCCACGTCGAAGTCCTTCCGGATCCTCCGGGTCAGGAAAGCGTCCCGCTAGCCACAATCACCGCGGGTCCGCTGAGCTCGACGTGCTCGTGGCCGGCGGCCCCGGCAAAGAATTTAACGCAGACGACGCCGCCGGGTACCCTGACCTGCCAGCTGTCCGGCGCTTCCGCTCCAGCCCAATGCCTGGTCGCCACCGCCGCTGCGCAGGCCCCGGTCCCGCACGACTGGGTTTCGCCCACGCCACGCTCATGGACCCGCATGGTCACGGTGCCGACCCCGTCGTGGACCAGGGGCTCTGAGGGCACAACGAACTCGACGTTGGTGCCTTTGGCCGGCACGGGATCAACGCGGGGGGCCTCAAACAGCCTCGTTGCCGCCAGTTCGGACAGTTCCGCCAGGGCCACAACGGTGTGGGGATTACCCATGCTGACAGACAGCGCGGGACGGGGAACTTCCAGGCCTTCCGCGGTAACCAGGGAATCCATGGCTTTGGCGCTGGCTTCCCCGGGGAAAATGAACTCCCAGGGCCCCATGTCCACCGCGTAGTTGTCCCCCGTCCGGACCACGGTCTTGACCCCGCCGCGGGTGCCGATGGTGAGTGCTGCGCCGTCGGGGAGGTCTACAAGGCCTTCTGCGCGGAGAAAGTGCACGAAGACGCGGACCCCGTTGCCGCACATTTCCGAGAGGGAGCCGTCGCCATTGCGGTAGTCCATGAACCACTCCGCCTCGGGGTTGGTTCCGAGCAGTTCCCGCCCTTCGGACAGATACCGGGACGGGACGGCGCGGATCAGGCCATCTCCGCCGATGCCGCGGTGCCGGTCGCAGAGCGCGGCAACCTGGTCAGCGTCGATGGTGTGGACGCCCTCCGGGTCAGCGATGAGCACGAAGTCGTTGCCCGTGCCGTGGCCCTTGGAGAAGCGGAGTCCGCCCAAGGTGCGGAAGGCGGATTCTGCGGTCTCTCCGGAAGTTGCGTGCATGCTCCTAGGTTACCGGCCAGCCGAGGGTCAGTTGAAACGGCCGACGGCGGCGCTCACCGCGCGAGTTTGGCCGCCTGGGCGGCGAGGTCCGGAGCATCCCAGTCCAGCCAGGTGATCCGCGGATCTGCACGGAACCATGTCAGCTGCCGCCTGGCGAACTGCTTGGTTGCCACGACGGTGTCCTCTACAGCCTCCTCGACCGTAAATCCGCCGTCGATGACTTTGAGGAACTGCGCATAGCCCAGGGCCCGCGGGGCGGTTTTGCCGCTGCGGAGTCCTGCCCCGTCAAGGCGGCGCACCTCGTCCAGCAGGCCCCGCTGCACCATGGCGTCCACCCGCAGGGCCAGCCGCTCGCGGAGTACGGCCCGGTCCACTGCCAGGCCGATCTGGACGGCGGGCCGGAAGTACTCGCGGCGGGGCATAAAGGAGCTGAAGGGCCGTCCGGTGAGCTGGTGCACTTCCAACGCCCGGATGATCCGGCGCGCATCTGCCACCCGGCCCGCGGATACCGGGTCCACCTCACGGAGCCGCGCCAGAAGGGCTTCCTGGCCGGTTTCCTCAAGTTCGGCCTCCAACTGCCTCCGCAGTTCCGGGTCCGTTCCGGGGAATTCCAGGATGTCGAGCGCTGCCCTCACATACAAACCCGAACCGCCCGCCAGGATGGCCCGCTTCCCGCGGGCGTGGACATCGCTGATGATGTCCCGGGCCTGCTGCTGGAAGTCGGAAACGCTGGCCTCCTGGGTGACATCCAGGGTGTCCAGCAGGTGGTGCGGCACGCCTCTGCGTTCCGGCACGGTGATTTTGGCGGTGCCGATATCCATGCCGCGGTAGAACTGCATGGCATCGGCGTTGATGACCTCACCACCCAGTTCGAGTGCGAGGCTGACGGCGAGGTCCGACTTGCCTGACCCCGTGGGACCGACGACAGCGATGACCGGAGGCTGCGCCAACGGTTCAGCGGCTCCTGACCGGCAGCGAGGGCATGCCCAGCGAGACACCGGTCCGGCCGGCTCCGGAGCCTGCTGGACCGGGAGCGGGCGCGCCGCACGAATCGGCCTGCGACCTGTCCCAAGCGTCGCCGGCGCGGGAGCGCCGGAGGGTGTAGTCGTTCAGTTCGGGGTCTGCGACGAGGTGGAAGGCTGCGGCTTCGGTGATGGTCACTGTGACAAGATCCCCCGGGCGGGGCGTCCCTGCACCCTCGGGAACAGAGAAATGCACCAGGCGCTGGTCCCTTGTACGGCCAGACAACCGGTGGGTCTCCTCGGCCTTGCGTCCGGACTGGGCTGTCACCATGACCTCCACGCGGCGGCCGAGCTGTTTCGCGTTTTCTTCCGCTGCGATCCTGTCCTGCAGTGCGGTCAGCCGTTCGAAGCGCTCCTGGACCACAGCTTTGGGCAGCTGGTCGGGCAGATCTGCGGCGGGGGTGCCGGGCCGCTTCGAATACTGGAATGTGAACGCGGTGGCGAACCTGGACTTTTCCACAACGTCCAAAGTGGCTTGGAAGTCTTCCTCGGTTTCGCCCGGGAACCCCACGATGATGTCGGTGGAGATCGCTGCGTGCGGGATCCGCTCCCGGACCTTGTCCAGGATCCCCAGGAACTTGGTGGACCGGTAAGAGCGCTTCATGTCCCGGAGGACTTTGTCCGAACCGGACTGCAGTGGCATGTGGAGCTGCGGCATCACGTTGGGGGTCTCGGCCATGGCGTCGATGACGTCGTCCGTGAAGGCGGCCGGGGGGGGGCTGGGGAAGCGGACCCGTTCGAGGCCCTCGATGTCACCGCAGGCCCGCAGAAGTTTGGAGAAAGCCTGCCTGTCGCCGAATTCCACCCCGTAGGAGTTGACGTTCTGTCCCAGAAGCGTGACTTCGATGGCACCGTCATCCACCAGCGCCTGGATTTCCGCCAGGATATCGCCCGGCCGGCGGTCTTTCTCCTTGCCGCGGAGGGCCGGGACGATGCAGAACGTGCAGGTGTTGTTGCAGCCCACAGAGATGGAGACCCAACCCGAGTAGACCGAGTCACGCTTGGTGGGAAGGGTGGAGGGAAAGACGTCGAGGGACTCCAGGATTTCGAGCTGGGCCTCGTTGTTGTGCCGCGCCCGGTCCAGCAGTGCGGGCAGTGCGCCCACATTGTGGGTGCCAAAGACAGCATCCACCCAGGGGGCTTTTTTGAGGATGGTCTCGCGGTCCTTCTGTGCCAGGCAGCCGCCCACGGCGATCTGCATTCCGGGGTTGGCCGCCTTGACCGGAGCCAGCATGCCCAGGTTTCCGTAGAG
>NZ_QAIQ01000235.1 GCF_003061105.1 Arthrobacter sp. HMWF013 | reverse complement strand
TGCAGGTGCTGTGGCTCTTCCTTCTGTGTCACCGGACGCGTTTGGGCTTAAGCCCCCGGGCCTCCCATCTGCCAGATTGCGGGCAAATGGGAGGCGCCGGTTTCCCCGCAGCCTGGGGTTTGCTGTTAGTAAGCTTCGAACTCTGCGATCTGGGCAGCGGGCCAGCCGGTGTTGCCGGTGACTGTTACCTGGAGGAAGCGGTACTGGGTGTTCGCCGGCAAGTCGATGCTGACAGCATTGTTGTTCAAGGCCGGTTCGAACACATAGTCAGCCGACGGGATGATGGTCGTGTAAGTGACTCCGTCGTTGCTTGCGAGAAGTTCGAAGGTCTGGGTGCGGCCGCCCCATGCGCTGTTTGTCTTGAGGACTGCCCTCGAGACCTGTACTGCTTCTTCGAGGTCCACGGACAGTGACTGTGGGAAGGCGTTGCTGGCGCTTTCCCAATACGTGTCGGGGTTGGAATCAGTTGCGCCTCCAGCCGTGCAGCAGCTGTTTTCGCTGGTTGCTGTGGCTGGTCGGTAGGCGGCGAGGTTTCCGTCGGTGCCTTGGGGGAGGCCCTTGAGGTAGGACTGGTAGCGGCCGGCAGGGGACCCGTCGGAAATGGTCAGGGCTCCGCTTTTCTCCCCGCCTTTGGTGGGTGCGAAGGAAACTGAAGCGGTGCAGGAGTCTCCGGCTGCCAGTTCAGTGCCGCACGTGTCGGTGATGTTGAAGGTTCCGGTTGCAGTGATGGATGCGATGGGCTGGGCAGTTGTGCCGTCGTTAGTGATGGTGACGATCTGCGGCTCACTGGTGGTGCCCAGTACTTGGCGGCTGAATTCCAGGTTCACCGCGCTCAGCTTCAGTGGTCCGGGGGCAGGGTAGCCGCAGCTGGTTTCGGACCAGCCTGCGTTTTTCTTCTCATCTGTGAGGGTGAAGCCGGAATTGCAGTCGTAGATCCCTGTTGCTCCGAGCCCTGTGGCTGTTGTGCCGCGGACTATTGCGGCCCCGGAGGTATTCAGCTGGAAGGCGAAGGTCCCGGTCTTATTGATGGTGTTGTTGTCGAAGGTGACGCCGGTGATGGGGTTCCCGTAGAAGTGGATGGCTTCGTAGGAGCTGTCGGTGATGGTGTTGTTCCGGACATTGACGGTTCCGGACATGGCCCCGTCGCCGGCCCAAAACCATAGTGCGCCATTGCCGATGTGTGAGAACAGGTCCAGGGATCCGGTCCGGAGCAGTTCGTTACCTTCGACCGTGGTGGTGCCCGCGAGGGGGACGGCGCCAAATCTGTTGGCGATCTGGATGCCGCCGCCTTGGGTGAGGGTGTCCGTCACGAGGTTCTTGGTGACCTTGATGTCGCTGCCGCCGTAGATAGCGATGTTGTTCGCCAGTACTGGTACTTTCACGGTGTTGCGGCTGAAGGTGTTGTTCACGTCTGCGTGATTTTGCGACCACATGGCCAGCCCATCGTCGCCAGTGTTTCGGATATAGGAATCTGTGACGGATGAGTTGGTGACGCCCTGATGGAAATTCACGCCATCGGCGGTCTGGTCCAGAATGCGGAGCCGGGACATCTGCAGGTTGGTGAACGGCCCTGTGACCCAGACGCCGACTTTGGTGTGCTGCATCCAGATGTTGTCGACCGTGGAGTCGGCCAGCGCGCCGCCTATGGCATTGAGCGCGGCATTGTCGTCCCGGTTTTTGACTTCACCGAAAATGGCGAAGTCCGAAAGGTGCACGTTGGCGCTGGGGGTTGGAGCGTATTTCCCGTAGACGCCGACGCCGTCGCCGTGGAGCATGCTGTACCAGGGACCCGCCCCTTTAACGGTGACGTTGTCAACGATCAGGTGGCGGGTGACCGTGAAGGTTCCTTCCGGTATCCACAGTGTCCGGCCGGTCCCTGAGGCTGCGTCAATGGCTGCCTGGATCGCGTCAGAGGAATCCCGTTTTCCGGTCGGGTCGGCGCCGTAGTCAAGGACTGAGAGTGAGTTCTCCGGGGCTGCCGAGGGTCCTGCGACGTTCTCGAAGTCTGCGACGTCGATGACGTACCAGGGTGCGTTGTCCGCTTCGCCGACCTGCAGCCTGACCTTCGTTCCCGCCGGAAGGGTTGACCCGAACATGATGCGGCTGTCGTCATACATGTGCCGGCGGCCACCGTCCGCCGGGTTGTTTGTCCAGGGGAACTGGCCGTAGAACCATGAGTATCGCGAGGTGAGGGTCAGCGACGTTGTGGGCTTACCGTTGATGTGGACTCCCAGGGTGGCATCCAGGCCGTGGCCGTCGGCAGAGTCGGGAATGCTGTACCGCAGGTTCAGGGCATTGGCTGCCTTCTCCAATGTAAATTCCACAAACTGTCCGCTGCCCTCGAGCCTGACCGCGCTACGGCCGACGGACTCCGCCGCGATCGTGCCGTATGCACGGTCCGGGCCAATGACCGTCCCGTTCGTAGCCGCCCCTTCGGCCTGGTATTCCATGAAGGGAACGTTGGCGCCAGCCCCCTGGACGCCTTCCTGGCTGGTTTGTCCTTTGCCCTGGGCCAGGGCGGGCTGCACCCCGGTTTGGGCTGTACCGGCTGCCAGGAGGGCTGTAAGCAGCGCTGCAGGCACCGCCTTGCGCATGTTCCACGTCATCGTAGTTTCTCCTTGTGATGGGCTGACCGGATCCTTTGAAGCCCCGCAAATCAGCAAATAAGACGGCCGGGAATTCACAGCGGCCGAAGTACATTTAACGTTATACCTGAATGCCGGGCCAGCGGTCAACGTCTTTTGGTGCGTGACGTTTACTGCCGCAGCAAGATTTGTTTGGTCTTATGCCTAAATGGGCTTGGAGCAGTGAAATGTGACCATTAGCCCCGCGGCCAGGGCGGGTTTTTGTCAGGCCGGCTTCAAATTCCGTACGGATTTGCGTTCGACGAGCTCCACGTCAAGAATCGTCTCACCGGGCTGGTCCCTTTTGCTCTGCAGGCGTTGGAGGAGCAGATCGACCGCGGTCGCGGCTTTTCTATTCAGGTCCTGGGTGATGGTTGTCAGCGGGGGTCGGGACGTGGCCGCTATTTCCAGATTGTCGAACCCGACAACGGAAAGATCATCCGGGACTGTGCCTCCCAGCGAGTGAATGCCGTCCATGATGCCCACAGCAAACTGATCGGCCGTAGCGAAGACCGCCGTAACCTCGGGGTGTTCCCTGCGAAGCTTCGTTCCTGCTTCCACGCCGTTTGAGTAGCTGACCGCATGCGAGAGCAGTGTCACTGGGTCGCCCGTGATTCCGGCCTCCCGGAGCGCCTCCAGGTATCCTTCGTAACGCTCCCGGTCCACTCCGCGTTCGGACTTATGTGTGCCTACGAACGCGATGCTCCGGTGACCGTTTTGAATCAAATGGTGCGTGGCCAGATAACCTCCCCGGCGATCGTCAAGGCGCACGTTCATGAAGTCGCCGTGGGCCGCATAGCTTTCCAGCACAACCAGGGGCGTATCGAAACTGGCTCGCATCTGCTGGATTTCACTGTCAAGAAAGCCGATGAAGATGGCGCCGTCAAGGTTCCAGGAGCGCAGGGTTCCCGAGACTCCTTCCGCCGCGGAGACGCCGCGAAGGAGCAGGTAGTAGCCCTTTTCCCTCAGTAGCCGTTCGATGACACCAATCACCGCCACGTTATGTGTACTGAGGAAGATGCCTTCGTCCTTGGTGGCGGGAAGCAGGACGCCAACCAGCCGGGAGGACTTGGCAACGAGACTTCGGGCGGTAGCGCTGGGAACATAATCCAGTCTCCGCGCTATCTCCGTAACCGTCTCAACGGTGCTCTTGGAAACCTTGTCATACTTCCCGTTGATCACGTTCGATACCGTCATCACCGTTACCCCGGCCTCTTTGGCAATGTCCTTGAGCGTCGTCATCACCTGCACCCCCTCTTCCATGCCGCGTGAACAGCTTCCATCCTAGATCTTCCCTTCCGCCAAGTGTCCGGTTCAGCAGCCACAGCCCGCTCCGGAATAGCTGAAAAATATCCTTGACACGCCACCCTAGTTTATCGCTATACTAAATTCAGGTTTAGCGCTCAACTAGATCCTATACGAAGACGACGAACAAGGAGGTTCATGATGAAACTCGCACGGGCAATTGGCTTAATTGGGGCGGCGGCCCTTCTCCTGACCGGGTGCGGCACAGGAAGCAGCGGCGGCACGGTGGTGGACAAGGCCCCATCGGGACTGCCGGTTCAGGGCGAAACCCTGAAGTACGATCCGAACAAGCTCGTCAATGGCGGCAAGCCGATCGAATTGGAGTGGTGGCTGTGGGACGGGCAGGACAAGTTCCAGGCGTTCGCCGATTCCTACCAGAAGCTTCACCCCAACGTAACCATCAAGACCGTAAACCAGCCGTGGGAGGCATACTGGACCAAGCTTCCCCTGCAGCTTCAGTCAAAGAAGGGTCCGGCACTCTTCAACATCCACAACTCCTTTGATGAAACGCTGGACCCTTATCTTGCGCCCTACGACATCGAGGCCAAGGACCTTGAGGCCGACTACAGCGGGGCAGCGGGACACGTCGTGGACGACAAGGTCAAATATGTTGACTTTGGCATGATGACCGGCCTCATCTGGTACAACAAGGCAATGTGGGCTGAGGCCGGACTCACCGAACAGGACACCCCGAAGACCTGGGATGAGTTCCGGGACGTTGCCGAGAAGCTGACCAAACGCGATGGCGAGACGATCAAGCAGGCCGGCTTCAACTTCAACAGTGCGTACAACAGCCTCGGCTTCCTGCAGTATCAAAAGGGCTACAACGTAACATCTGCAGATGCCAAGACGCCCGCCGTGGACAACCCGGGGACCTTGGAGAACATGCAGTACTTCCTGGATCTCTACAACAAAGACAAAGTGGGGTCCAAGGACTTCGGTCCGAAGGCGGTCGATAGCTTCGGCCAGGGCCAAAGCGCGATGATCTACGAGTGGGGGCATCTGCGCGGCACGCTCGCGAAGAACTACCCCGGGATTGACTACGGCACCTTTCAAACCCCGATCCCTGATGCCGGACAGACGCCGTATGCCTTTGACCGGTACAACGGGGAATCCACCCCTGGAATCAACAACGGGGCAAGTGAAGACCAGCAGGCTGTGGCCCAGGACTTCATGAAATTCTTCCTGACCGACAAGACCGATATGAAGAACCTGGTGCTGAACTACTCACTTGCTCCGGCGTACAAGCCGCTGGAGGGCGACGCTGAGATCTCCGCCAACCCCGTCGTGAAGGCCATGGGTTCCCTGGACCGTTACATCTGGCCCGGGCCGATGCCGGCAACCTTCGAGACCAGTATCACGAAGGCATGGCAGGACGTTATCTACAACGGTGTGGCCCCGGAGACCGCTATTGCGGGAGCGCAGACCGCCATCGCCGCTGACCTGGCAAAGACAGACTTCACGTCAGCAGAGCCCACCTACGCACACTACGCTCCAAATCCCCGGTAGCGGGCTGACCAGATTGAAGGGAGTGGTGGTCCCCGCCAGGTCGGGGACCACCAGCCAACCATGACACTTTCCTTACGCCCCCGCGTTTCAAAGGCACCGCCAGGTGGCACGCCTGGAATATCCACCCGCCGGCGCGTCCGCACCTACCCCGGGGAACGCGCCCTCCGCAATACGGTCATCATCATCGTCGCCGGTTCGTTGCTGTTGCTCACCGCATACCCGATCGGCTTGGCCTTTGTAGGCTCCTTCCACTACTGGAACCCGCTCAACGGGGCCTTTGACTTCGTCGGGCTGGAAAACTACACGACCCTTCTTTCATCCCCGGACTTCTGGGGTTCGATGATCCGCACAGGGTTCTTCTCCGCCGTCGTCATCTTCTTTCGCGTCGCACTCGGACTGGCCATCGCCGTCGCAATTTTTTCCCAACTGACCCGCGGGAAGGCGTTCTTCCGCACCATCTTTTACATGCCGACAGTCACACCCCTGGTGGCGGTGGCTTACGTGTGGCAGATGATGTACAACCCGCAAACCGGAGCGATCAACACCTTTTTAGGGCTGGACCTGAACTGGCTCTACGACCCGCAGCTGGCGCTTCCCTCCATCATGGCAATGACCATCTGGAAGGACTTCGGCTACGCCGTCATCCTGTTCCTGGCCGGCCTCCACTCCGTGCCGGAGGATGCCCTGGAGGCAGCCTCCGTGGACGGGGCCGGCGCCTGGCAGCGGTTCTGGCGGATCACCTTTCCGCTGCTTGCCCCGATGACCGTTTTTGTGGTCATTACCTCTATCATTTCCTACCTGCAGGCGTTCGTTCAGGTCCTGGTGCTCACGAAGGGCGGCCCGGGCACTGCCACGCAGCTGATCTCCTACCTCATCTACGACAAGGCTTTCGTGAAGTACGACTTCGGCTACGCCTCGGCAGCTGCCTTCGTCCTGCTGATCGTCACTGCCCTGCTCACACTCATCTCCTTCCGGCTCTCGGTGGGCCGGAAGAACTCTCTGGAAGGGTAGATCATGCGTACCCGCATCGCCTCGGGCCTCCTTACCGCGGTCCTGGCCATCCTTGGCCTGGCAACTGTCTTCCCGTTTGTATGGATGGTGCTGTCCGCTTTCAAGTCCAACAAAGAGATCAACGCACCCGAGCAGACCTTCCTGCCCGCCTCATGGACGCTGGAAAACTTTCTGGCTATTGAAGAAAAGTTTGATTTCATCCGCCTGTTTGGCAACTCCGTCTTCCTGGCAGTCGTCATCACCGCGATCGCCATATATACCTCTGCCCTGGCCGGTTTTGTGATCGCCAAGTACCAATTCCGCGGCCGTGGCCTGCTGTTCGGGTTTACGGTCGGCACCATGATGATTCCTTGGGCCGTGACCATCATTCCCCGCTACACCATGTTTGTTGACGCAGGGCTGCAGGACAACTACCTGTCTCTCATCATCCCCGCCGCCATCAGCGGATTCGGCATCTTCATGATGAGGCAAAACATGCACGCCGTCCCGGACGAGGTACTGGAAGCGGCCCGAATCGATGGCGCATCGGAAATCCGTATCTTTCACCGGATCGTCCTGCCAATGTCTGTCAACTCCATCGCGGCCCTGGCCATCTTCCAGTTCCTCTGGGTATGGGACGACTACCTCTGGCCCTACCTGATGATCAGCGACAACGCGAACCAGGTCCTCGCCGTCGGACTCACCACGTTCGCCGGGCAGTACGGAACCGACTACGGCGGACTCTTCGCGGCCACCACAATCTCCGTCCTGCCGGTGATCGTTGTCTACATCTTGTTCCAGCGGCGATTCGTCGCCGGCGTCGCCAGCGCAGCCGTGAAATAGCCCGCACGTCGTTCCCTCCACCATTCCAGGAAAGATCATGACCCTAACTACCCCCCAGCTGCGGCTGGACTCCGCCGCCCTGTCCGAGCATCTCCGACTCGAGACCGCGCCCGTTCCGTCACTTGCCCAGACAGTCCTCGGTGCCAGGTACAGATTCACCGTCCTGACCTCACGGATGATCCGGATGGAATACAGCAGCACCGGGATCTTCGAAGACAGGCCTTCCCAGCTGGCCCTGAACAGGAACTTCGACACCCCTTCCTTCCGCGTTCTGGACGATGACCATCACCTGCAGATCATCACAGAGCACCTGCATCTGAGCTACAACAAGGAACCCTTCTCGCCTAACGGTCTCACCGTTCAGGTCAAAGGCAACCTCAGCGCTTACCACAGCCTGTGGAGATACTCCGAAGCCGGCGAAAACCTCGGCGGCACGGCCCGCACCCTCGACGAAGCGGACGGAGCCATCGCCCTCGAGGCCGGGCTGATGTCCCGCAATGGCTACTCCACTCTTGACGACAGCGCCTCGCTGCTGATTGAGGACAATGGCTGGTTTGCTCCAAGAACACCCGAAAGTACCGACCTGTACTTCTTCGGATACGGCCGGGACTACCGCGGCTGCCTCCAGGATTTCTACCGCCTCTCCGGCCGCACCCCGCTGCTGCCAAGGTTTACCCTCGGAAATTGGTGGAGCCGTTACCACCAGTACACTGCCGAGGGATACAAGGCACTGATCGAACGCTTCGCGGCCGAGGGCATCCCCTTCTCCGTGGCAGTCCTGGACATGGACTGGCACCTGGTGGATATCGACCCCAAATACGGCAGCGGATGGACTGGCTACACCTGGAACCAGGACCTCTTTCCCGACCCGGACGAGTTCATAGTATGGCTGCACCACAACGGCCTCCGGCTGACACTCAACGTCCACCCCGCAGAAGGCCTTCGCGCCCATGAGGATGCCTACGCCGCCGTCGCCCGGGACCTTGGCATCGATCCGGCCACCGAGGATCCTGTTCTCTTCGACGTCACCGATCCGGCTTTCCTCGCCGCCTATTTCGAACACATCCACCACCCCCTGGAACGGAGTGGCGTTGACTTCTGGTGGCTGGACTGGCAATCAGGCAGCCACTCAAAGATTTCAGGGATGGACCCCCTCTGGATCCTGAACCACCTGCATTTCCTGGACAGCGGAAAGGAAGGAAAGAAGCCACTGACGTTCTCCCGGTACGCCGGACCGGGAAGCCACCGATACCCCATCGGCTTCTCCGGGGACACCATCGTCACGTGGGAATCCTTGGACTTCCAGCCCTACTTCACTGCCACCGCCTCAAATATCGGCTACGGCTGGTGGAGCCACGACATCGGCGGGCACATGGGCGGGTATAAAGACGACGAACTCGCCGTCCGCTGGACCCAATTCGGCGTTTTCTCGCCCGTCATGCGCCTGCACAGCAGCTCCAGCCCCTTCACGGGTAAAGAGCCCTGGAAATACCCGGCAGCAGCTGCGGAAATCATGACCGACTTCCTCCGGCTGCGACACCGCCTGGTCCCGTACCTGCACACCATGAACCACCGGGCCAGCCATCAGGGCCTGCCACTGATCGAGCCGATGTACTATCAGTATCCCGAAGAACAAGCCGCTTACAGCGTGCCCAATCAGTACCTCTTCGGCACAGAGATGATCGCTGCACCCATCACCACCCCTTCAGACCCCAAACTCCACCTTGGCCGGGCAAAGGCATGGTTGCCGGAAGGGACCTGGATTGACCTCTTCACAGGACTTATCTATCAGGGTGATCGAAGCATTTACCTTTACCGCCCAATGCATCAAATCCCTGTGCTGGCCAAAGCAGGAGCAATAGTCCCGCTCACCCACCACACCGAAATCGAAAACGGGACGCCGAACCCGCACAAACTCGAAATCCGCATCTTCGCCGGAGCCTCCGGAACATTTGACCTTATCGAAGATAACGACGACGCCCACAGCACTCCAGCGCGGACACCCATGCGCCTTGACTGGAACACTGGCACATTCACGGTAGGACCAGCCACAGGGGACCTCGCCCACATCCCGGCCACCCGAAACTTCGATCTGACCTTTATTGGATTTGAAGCCGCGATGGCTTTCGAGGCCACAACAGGGGGAGAAGAACTGAGGGCCGCCAGTACGTACAACGCCGAAACCAACACGACCACCATCAGGGTAGGCGACATCCCGGTGACCTCCGGGCTGACCATCAGGGTCGACAGCGGAATGAGAATGGGCCGCAACGATGCCGTCAGGCGGATCTTTGAAAGGCTCGCTGACGCGCAAATCGACTTCGCCACGAAGGAAAGCATCTTTGCCAAAGTCAGTTCCGCCCGAAAAATCCCGGTCCTTGTCAGCGACCTGCAATCCATGGACCTCCAACCAAATCTCCTGGGCTCCATTCTCGAACTGTTGCTAGCCGACGCCGTGGACTAACCGAAATCGCAGACAGATTGACCGGCCAGAAGCCCGGCAGGCTTCTGGCCGGTTTCGAAGATCAGGCCACCGAAGACGTAGCTCTGCCTGAGCAGGGGCGCCAAACGAAGCTGGTGTGCAAAGCGCATCGCAGCAACTACGAAGGAAGCATCAATGAGCAGAGCAGGAGCAACCGAGGTAGCCACCCCTGATTTCCAAGAGCCCGGGATGCTGGAAGTGAACGTCAAAAGTGCTGCAGAACTGGACCGGGCCTTGGAAGAAGCCATCGATCAAACCATGAAAGCCGCAGTCCATCACGGTACCGGGATAATGGTCACCCGCATCGGGACCGGCCGCTACATCGTTCGTGCCCACCCAACGGTCCCCTACGGACTCGTCCGCCAAGACCACGCGTAAAACACCGCCCGGCCTGCGCTGGATCGGGGAACCGAGGTTGGGGGAACGACGCCTGTGGGCGATTAACTCGCCGCGCACCTCCAGTGCGTCTGGGAACCTGCCAACATCCTCAAGTCCGCCGCCCCGGTGCGCACATCGGGACGGCGGACCAGGCAGCCGTACCGAAGAGAAGCGCAGGCGCACGCCATTCTCCGAAGGATGACGATGCGACTGCACTCCTTACTTTGACGCCCCTTGTGGTGCGGCCGGAGTTTCCACCCGCCGCTGGGAGTCGTTCTGCGAAAGCCGGGCGCGTCGGCGTGAGTCGGCCCGCAGTCCGAGGAATGCGGCGAGTGCAATAGCGGTGGGCACCGTCAGCACGGCGAAAATCGACTGTAGCGTGAAACCCAGGGCGATGAGTATCCCTCCCGTAGCACCGCTGAGCATGCCGCCCACCCGGCCCCAGACGAGTGCTGTGCCAGTACCTGTTGCACGGGCCTCAGCTGGATATGCGACGGCGGTCACCGCGCCCGTTATCGCCGGAAGCGACGCGATCCCCATACCAGCCAGCAGCATGACGACCATCAGGGTCGGCGTATCGAAGCTGCCAAATGCTATGACGCAGAAACCGGTGATTGCCAGAACCGCGGCGAAGGCGCCCGTGTAGAACCGATTGAACCGCTTGAGGACGAACGAGAAGAGCACCACCCCGATGATGCCGCCCCACCCCACCATGGCTACGACCAGTCCACTCTCTGCGGTGGTCAGGCCCGGGCCCGGTTCAGGCTGCTGGAGAAGAATCGGAGCATATTGGAGCACCAGCTGCAAGATGCCCTGCGAGACAAGGGTGAGCACCCAGATCAGCAAGGTGGAGATCACGAGCATCTTTGAGAACACAACCGCGAATACATTCTGGCGTGCGGCCTTTTCCGACGTGAAGACGGTCCTGTCCACATTGTCGGCGTCCGCTGCGATGACAGAAAGCGCGCGCTCCAACTTGGCGGCGGGCCGCCCTTGCTTGATCAGGATGGCGGGCGGCTCCGGTACGAAGGCTGCGTAGAAGGGAATGATCAGAAGCGGAACCAGTCCGGCCACGACGACCATCGTCTGCCAGCCGAACGACGGGATGAGGGCGGCGGCCAGGTAAGCGCCCACAATGGAGCCACCCGAGCCGCCAAGGAAAGTGAGAGCAACCATTTGGGCGCGGCGGGCGGCGGGAACCCAGTCAGCGACCATCGTCATCGAGACGGGCATGACGACCCCGAGGCCCACGCAGGCGAGGAGCCGCAGTGCGA
>NZ_QAIQ01000002.1 GCF_003061105.1 Arthrobacter sp. HMWF013 | reverse complement strand
GGGTAGTACTCCACCGGGCTGTGGAACCGCAGGCCGTCGAACACGATCCGGTTGTAGGCCTCGTCCGAGATGAGGAAAATCCGCCGGCCATTCCTCGCTGAGGCCGCCTCCAGAAGCCCTGCCAGCCGGCGCAGCAGCTCCGGTGGATAGACCCTGCCAGTGGGATTGTTCGGCGAATTGACGATCACAGCCCTGGTGCGCTCCGTGATGGCGGCCTCGATCGCGCCGAGGTCCAGGTCGAAAGTGGTGGTGTCGATTTTCACCTTC
Organism: Arthrobacter sp. HMWF013; assembly: GCF_003061105.1. GTDB lineage: Bacteria > Actinomycetota > Actinomycetes > Actinomycetales > Micrococcaceae > Arthrobacter. The sequence goes on along the minus strand of NZ_QAIQ01000002.1, from coordinate 5,544 downwards.
ACCGGTACGAGCCCGGCTTCCAGAACCAACGGCTCGTAGAGGAACCATGGCGGTAGGCTGTAAATGATCTCATCGCCGGGATCGGCCACGGTCTTCAGCGCCAGGGCAATGGCAGCAAACCCGCCGGTGGTGAGGTAGATGTCCTGCGCACAGAAGGGCACATCCAGCAGCCGTTGAAGGGATTGCGCTGCAGCCTCACGGGCCGCCTCGCCGTTGGTCTGATAAGCGAACCACTGATCATTCCGAGGAGTCAGTGCTTCCCGCAGCGTGCTGACGTAGCGGTCTGCCGGCATCTGGTGCGGGTTGCCGAAGGTGAAATCGCAGCCGCCGGCCTGGCCCTTCCGGCGCGTGTCGGAATCCCGCAGGTAAGCGTTAACCCGCTGGAAAGAGGGGATCGATGCCAGCCGGGAAGCGCGGGCAGACACCGCCGAAGTCACCGGGGATGTGGCTGTCGGATCTGTCATGTCAGCACTCCTCTTAAGGGCGTCGTGGGCTCGGCGCCTTCCGGGCTTTCAATACTTTGCCTGCCACTGGTGACGCTAGCCTGCAGGACGTTGATCGGGAACCCTTGGCGCCAATGTACCGGACCCTGAAGGCCACATCCGGGGAGGTCTCCCCGCGGCCATATCCTCAACCCAGCCCAAGCACAGGATGGTGATTCCCAGAAGGGGCCAGACAACCAGGAACATCAGCCAGTCGCTGGACAGCAGCCAGGGTATTGCCTCGCTGAGCGTCGGGTTTTCCCAGCCAAGGTCAATCAGCGGGACAGCGGCGACAAGCAGGAGGTTGTGCCACAGATAGATGGTGATGGCCCGGTTATTCATGAGCGTCACAACGCCGTCAAGGATTCTCATGGGACCGGGGAGCGCCGTCCAGACAGGCGACAGCCGCAGGAGAACCGCGCAAAACCCCAAGGACCAGAGGGCCTGGGCCAGCGGGATAGCGTTCAGGTTCCAACCTTCCTCACCCAGATGGCTGGCCGCCCAGGAGAGTCCGAGTGCCATGAGCGCCAACGCGAGGGCGATCACGGTTGGAAGCCGGAGCTTGCGCAGCAGACCTTCGTGGTGAGCGAAGCCGAGGATCCAGCACGAACCGTAGGTGGCAAAGTCGGTCACGGGGCTGTTTGCCCAGTCGGGCAGTGGTACGGCGGTTTCCTGGTTCAGGGCTACAAGAAGCATGAGGGGAGCCAACAAGGTGACCCGGGGAAACTGCCGGAACGCCTTTAGCAGAAGCGGCGAAAGCAGCATGAACCAGAAGTAGGCCCGGATATACCAGAGTATTTCCTCCGCCTGGAAACCCCAGGTGGAGTCGGCCAGGTAACTCGTCGTCCCTGCGTTTTCCGGGTATGGAGGAACCCCGATGGGGAAGAACCACAGTGCAATGTCCAGCCACGAACCCTCCTCTTCCTGCCAGGGACGCCAGCCCGCGGCAAACAGAAGGCCCAGCACAATGATGGCGTAGGCCCAGAGCGGCAGCAGCAGCCTTCTGGTGCGGCTTCTAAGGACCCCGGCGGCGGGCCGGTCCAGCGAACGTGCCATGAGAGAGCCAGCCAGTGCAAACATGACACCCATTGAGGGGAACACCAGGCTCAGCCAGACAGCGCCCGAGAAGCTGTGGAACGCAACCACTCGTGCCAGGGCCACAGCGCGCAATGTGTCCAGGTAGCGGTCGCGGCCGGCTGCCCGGATAGCAGGCTGGGCCGGCTGCGCCACCGGGATAACCGCATGCCCGGGCGGGGCCCCGTCAAGGCTGGGTTCGTCGTCGTGATTTTTCATCACACTTCCCTCTGAATTTACAGATCGGGCACGTCGGGTCCTGTTGCGGCGGCGTACCGTCCTCAGGGGCGCAGGGCCACCCGCCGGGGCGGGCGCCCGTGGCGCACTTTCCGTCGTCGTGGGCTTATGCTCCCGTGCCGGCGCCGCGGGCCGGCAACGGTCTTGCGGGGAGATCTGACTCCGGCGCGACGTTCAGCGCGGCCGAGAAGAGCGAGCATGCCTGAAGTGATTGCGACCCAAAGTACTGCCGCAGTAAGGACAAGGAAAATAGAGGTCAAAGGGTCCATGTGAATCTTCCAGGGGATATATCGGTGAGGGGAAATGTTCCGACCCTGCTGCTGGTTGTCCCTTTGTCTGGAGACTCTTTCTGCATGTTCTCAGATTCCGTGGTTATGCGGAAGTACCTCCGGGTTGTGCGCCCTCCCAGGCTGAAGGGTCACTGGATGCCCACTGACAGGCTCCATGGAATCCGTCAAAAAAGGGTAGTCAGGGCCCTAGTATCGCGCCAGACGCAGGCGCAGGATTAAACGACCGGATCGCAAACTCAGAATGAATCCGGCGCCAAGCCCCCCGCTCAGTCGGGGCGTGCTGTTTGAAATTGGGACGGGCAGGCTGCGGCCGCGTCACAGATTATCCGCGACATGCTCAGTCGCGCCATGCTCAATCGCGGCAGCCTGATGCTGCCTAAAAAAATGGTGAAACGCATCCTCATAGGAGCAACAAAATGTCCATCACTCCAACAAAGAAAGCCCGTTCAAGCCGGGCAAAGATTGCCCTGGTTCCATTCCTTTCGTTGGGTCTGTTTGCTGGATCCATGGCCGTTGCCGGTCCGGCACAAGCCAATAACGATCACGATCGCGATCGTGATCGCATTCACGGCTGTACCGCGACGCCGGAGGATCCACGCGATCTTCGGGGCAACAGAGTCGACTTCAGGATCGAAGTGGAATGCAACGACGACAGGGTGGTCCAGATCCGTCAGCTTCGCTACGAAGACGAGCGCGGCCCGCGGCGCAGCGACGACTTCCTTGGTCACTCTTTCTTCACGGTGAAAGTCCATGAAGACGAAGAGAAGACCGTCCACAGCGTCGACCACGTCCGCAACCTTGACCGCCGGGGCGCAGAAGAGGTTTACCATCTCATTTCCTTCCGCGTGAAGAAAGATGACGGACACTGGTCCGACTGGTCGCACTGGTCCGACTGGAAGCAGAGCAAGATAGTTGAGGTAGACCGCTAAACCTCAGTGGTGCACAGGCAATCCAATGCGGACGGGAGCCAGGGGCGCGGGCCTCTGGCTCTCGGCGTGCTGCGGTGTCGCCGTCGTGGGGAGTGGAGTCGGGCAGCACATGGATCTGCGGCGTGGACAGTATCGCGGGGGCGGCCGTCACTGGGATGCTGGTGTGGTGACATCGATCTCGACGCAATCGCCCCGCACCGTCCTCACGTGGAAGCTGGTGCCGGCGGGGTTGCTTTCCGCGTCAGGGGTGCTCCTGTTCGGCGTCGAAAATGACGTGTGGGGTTACGGACTGCTTGCCGCAAGTCTTTTCGCGGCCGTACTTGTTGACCGTGAATTAACGCGGCACCTTGCGCTGATTGCGGCGGGAATGGTCTTCATCAGCCTGGTTCCCCTCAACGCCGACTTGAGTGTCACGCACATGACCCTGATGGGCGGTGTCCTGGCCTTGGCGGTGCTCGTGCCGTGGCTGGCGTCCCGGTTTGTCTACCGCGAGAAGATCATCAGATTCCCGGTGAACACGGGTCATAAATGGCCAGTGGCGGCGAAGTTGTACCTGCTGGCAGTTGTGGCACTTGGCTACCTGATCCTGCCGGTCTACCTGATCCGGACCGGGGTTTACCAGAACTGGCCGGACGCCTCCGACCCCACCATCTTCTGGCGGCTCTTCCTCGGTGTGAACACGGTGGGGATCTGGGACGAGCTGTTCTTCATCTGCACCACGTTCACGCTGCTCCGGCGGCACTTCCCCGACTGGCTGGCCAATATCCTGCAGGCCGTGGTCTTCTCGTCATTCCTCTGGGAAATCGGCTACCAGTCCTGGGGGCCGCTGCTGACGTTCCCGTTCGCGCTCCTGCAGGGGTACACGTTCAAACTGACAAAGTCCTTCACCTACGTCGTGACAGTGCACCTGCTTTTCGACTTCGTGCTGTTCCTCGCCCTGGTGCACGCGCACAACCGTGACTGGCTCCCGGTCTTCCTCTACTGAGATCTGCACGAGACGGCAGTCTTTTCCCGGCCTGATGCGGCGCGTTGGCGCTTCCCGGATGACTGGATGTTTGTCCTGGTTCAGTACTTCCGGGCCAGCAGTGCTGCGGCGGCAATCTGCCCGCCGTCAAGCAGGACCGATTGTTCCGGCATTCCGGCTTCCTTCCACTGGGCCACCAAACGCAGATCGCCGCCGGCCGTCAGCGGCCACAGCCATAGCCGGGCCGCGCCGGTCAGTTCATCGTCGTTCCCGCTTCCCCCTTGGCCGTTGGCCACCAGGACCGGCCCGGTAATGGTTTCGCTGCCATCAAACATGCCGGGCCGGATGTGCGTGGACGTGGTCTTCCGGCCGTCGGGAAATTCGGCCCCAAACAGCAGCGCAGATTCAAGGTCTTCGGCATAGCCCGGACCGGGTGGCGGCTGCCGGAAAAACGCGCGTTCCCGGCAGCCCATTCCCTATCGCTTTCGTTGGTCCGCCGGACGCACCAGACGACGTCCACGGCGCAACCGTTCGAGTAGATCTCTGCGCACTTGACGGCCATGACGAACCCCGGGGAGCGGTGGAGGAACTGTCCGACATGGATAACGCCGGGAAGTTCGTTTGGCGGTGGTCCAAGCCATTCCGGCATGACATGACGTGGAGGACGCGGACGTTCCGGCGGTTCGGGGAGGTCCTGAAAGAAGGTCATGGGCTCATCTCCAGAGGTTGCTTTGAGTGTACTGCTCAGGTCTGGATCGAGCCGGACAGCGGGTCTACATTGGTGTAAGGCTTATGCCGAGGGCCTGCCCATCACATTTCCAGGAGGGGACCATGAGCCCCACACCAAAACAACCATTGACCGATGACAGCATCCAGGTCCGCCAGGTCAACCACTACCAGTTCAGCTGGGTGGCCGGGGACCCCGGAGAGGAAGGCACCTGGACCCTGCAGCTGGTCCTTGACCAGGGTGCGTGGGAAGAGTTCCTAACCCTCGATGCCGACGATGCCGAGGTCCTCCAGAGCCTCCTCAAACGTTCGGCGACCGTGTACTACGACGTCCGGCGACGTACCCTGATGTTCGGGACCACACCCGCAGGGCAATAGTCAGCCGTACTGGGCCGTCATTCATGGTGTGCCTCGAGGATGCGCCGCGCATCCGCCTGGGCTTCGAGGGCCTGCTCACTGAGAGTTTCTCCCCGCACGTGGCCCGACGCTCCGATGATGCTTCGGAGTTCCGAAACTGTCCGCGGGGTGCTGACGCCACGGTGGGCCATGGCGTGGCAGTTGGCGCACAGCGGCACGAGGTCCGCGACCGGGTCCAGCTGGTAACCGCGTCCCAGCAAGGATGCCGGCACCGTGTGGTGGACGTGGACGAAACCCTCTCCCATCGCGCCATAAGCGGCTTCGAAAGAAAAGCCGCACGCCGCACACGACGTCCCGTGGAAGGCCAGGCACACCCGGCGGGCAGCCGGATCCCGCTCGTAGCGGTTGACCTCCACCCGGCTCACTGCCTCCCGGGGATAGCTGCCGGGAACCAGGCATGCGGCGTCCGCCGCGCCAGGTCCCTG
>NZ_QAIQ01000018.1 GCF_003061105.1 Arthrobacter sp. HMWF013 | reverse complement strand
GTCCAACGGCGGCAGCTACCGCCGTTGGACTGTTCCGGCTCAGCGGCGGCAGCGATGTGGCGATGCTCCTGGGTCCCCTGGCCGTGGGCGTCATCCTGACGTTGATCTACGACCGCATTGAAGATGACGCTGCCGAACAACGCCGCCTGCATGCCGCGGTTTCCCTGGCCCAGGAACATCTCGCGGCCACCGAGCGCAAGGCGGGCAGCATTCAGGAGCGGGAGAGGGTTTCCCGGGAAATCCACGACACCGTGACGCAGGGCCTGGCCAGCAGTATTCTCCTCCTCGAGGCCGCCAACCGTTCCTGGCCCGGTCCCGCCGCGCGTGAGGATGTCCGGTCTGCCACCGCCCTGTTGCGCCAGAACCTTGCGGACACCCGCAGCCTGGTCCACGAACTGGCTTCCCCAGGGCTGGAAACGGCGCCCCTCCCGGATGCCCTCCTCAAAGCGGCGTCGCAGTACCTGCCCGGTGTCCGCCTGCTTGTCACCGGTGAGCCCCGTCCCGTCCCTGCTCCTGCCCGGCACGCCCTGCTGCGGGTGGTTCAGAGCGCGGCCGCCAACGTGGCACTGCATGCGTCCGCGGCCAACTCCACCGTAACGCTGGGTTTCCTGCCGGGCGCCGTCACGCTTGACGTGTACGACGACGGCGCGGGCTTCGATCCGTCGGCACTCGGACCGCCGTCGGACGCAGGGGGCTATGGATTGCGGGCCATGCGGCAGCGCGTTGAGCAACTCGGCGGCACGTTCTCAGTTGAAAGCAGCCCCGGCGAAGGGACCGTTGTCGCTGCGGAACTGCCTACCGGGGAGAAACCATGAACGTCATAACAGTGCTGCTCGTGGATGACCATTTCGTGGTCCGAAGCGGCCTGAAGGCGCTGTTGGCAACGAAGCCGGACATCGAGGTGGTCGCCGAGGCAGCCTCGGGCGAGGAGGCGCTGGTCCTGGTGGAACAGCACAGCCCCGCCGTGGTGATGATGGACCTTGCCATGGGGGCCGGCATTGACGGTATTGAAGCGATCAGGCAGTTGCGCCGGCTGAACGCCCGGCAGGCGATCATCGTCTTCACAACCTACGATTCAGATGCCGACATCGTCCGCGCCGTGGACGCAGGGGCGATGGGTTACCTGCTCAAGGACGCCTCACCCGAGGAGATCTTTGCAGCTGTCCGCGGCGCAGTCCAGGGCAAGAGCGTCATGAGCGCACCTGTGGCTTCCCGGCTCTTCCAACAGCTGCGGGATCCGGACGCAGTCCTTACCCCGCGCGAAGCCGAATTGCTGAGCCTGCTGACTGAAGGACTGAGCAACCGCGAACTGGGTCAGCGGCTGTTTATCTCCGAGGCAACCGTGAAGACGCACCTTGCGCACATCTACGCCAAGCTCGGGGTGGAAACCCGATCAGCGGCAATCGCCACCGCCATCCGCCGCGAAGGCATGCGCTAGGAGAGCCCCGGATCCTAGAGGAACCGGTCCAGCAGGCTCGCCTCGGCCATCCGGCTCAGGCCCTCCCGGACGGTGCGGGCACGCTGGTCACCGATCCCGTCAACGGTCATCAGATCGTCAATGGTGGCGGCCATCAGGAACTGCAGCCCGCCGAAGTGGTCCACCAGGCGGTCGGCCACAGCCTTGGGGACTGCCTTGAGGCCGGAGAGCAGCCGGTAACCGCGGGGCTGCACCACGGCGTCGAGGTTAGCCTCGCCGCCCGCAAAACCGACGATGCCGGAGATCTTGCCCAGATCGATCAGCTCGGTGGGGCCGAGGTTTACCAGGGCGGTGACCGCTTTTTCGATGTCCTCTGCGGAGGCGTCCGGTCCCGCGTAGTCGCGGATAATGACATCGCTGCCGGGGCCGCGGCCCACGGTGAGCTCGTCCAGCTGGAGGGACAGCAGCCGGCCGTCCTCGCCAAGTTCGAGCACATACTGCGAAATTTCCTCGGAGATGCGGCGGACCATCTCCTGGCGTTGCAGGGTGACGGCCACGTCCCGGACGGTCACCATGGCCTCGATCTCCAGGGCGGACAGCGAGCTGGTCACCTGGTCCAGCCGCGAACGGTACCGTTCGAGGGTGGCAAGGGCCTGGTTTGCGCGGGCCAGGACCTTTTCGGAACCCTCCAGGACGTGCCGGAGGCCATTCACGTACAGCGCGATGATCTGCATGGACTGGCTTACGGAGATCACGGGCACGCCGGTCTGGATGGCCACCCGCTCGGCGGTGCGGTGCCGGGTGCCGGATTCCTGGGTTTCGATGCTGGAGTCGGGGACGAGCTGGACGGCGGCGCGGAGGATGTTGCCGGCGTCCTTGTCGCAGATGATCGCACCGTCCATTTTGGCCAGCTCGCGAAGGCGTGTGGGCGAGAAGTCGATGCCGATATCGAACCCGCCCGAACAGATGGATTCGATGGTCCGGTCGATGCCCAGCACTATCAGTGCACCGGTACGCCCCCGGAGGATGCGTTCCAGTCCATCCCGTAACGGAGTGCCTGGAGCCACTCTTCCCAGAGTCGCCTTGAGCGATTCTTCGGGGCTCCGAGCCATAGGTGTTCCCTTCAAAGGTGCAGGCTGCCGCCTGCAGGTACGCCGGATTCAGCCTCCGCCGGCAGGATCAAAAGTACACAGTTTCCCGCAACCTCAATACTAGGGGTAAGAATCAGCAATATCCGCACGGTTAAGCCCTAAAGTGGCCCATACGGGGTGCCCCTAAAGTGCGCATTTCACGTTCGGCGGAGGCTGGCCGGACGGAGCACTTTGGCACGAAGGCAACGGAAACCGGACAGGGAGCGTGGACGCGGATGGATGAGCATAACCCGGGCGCAGCAGTGGGCACCACAGTGGGTCCCGCAGAGGACAGCGGCGCAGCCGCAGGCTATCCGGCACCCCCTGAATGGCTGGCGGACGCCGTCATCTACGAGATCTATCCGCAGTCGTTCGCGGATTCCGACGGCGATGGCATCGGTGACCTACCGGGCGTCCTGGAGCACCTGGACTATCTGGAGTGGCTCGGGGTGGACGTGATCTGGTTCAATCCGTGCTTCGCCTCGCCCTTCCGGGATGCCGGCTACGACGTGTCCGATTACCTCACCATCGCGCCCCGCTATGGAACAAACGCGGACATGACCGCCCTGGTCAGGGAAGCCGGGAAACGTGGAATCCGGGTACTGCTGGACCTCGTTGCAGGCCACACCTCTGTTGACCACCCATGGTTCCGTGCGTCCATGAATGACGGATCCGACCACCGCTACGTCTGGTCCGGCCGTCCCGGTGATGCTTTTGTCCCCTCGCCGGGACGCCGTCCGGGCTGGTATCTCAAGAATTTTTTCCCCGAGCAGCCGGCATTGAATTTCGGCTACGCACGGCTGGCTGAGGACGAGCCATGGCGGCAGTTGCCGGATGCCGCGGGACCCCTTGAAAACAGGGCGGCACTTCGCGAGATCATCGGCTACTGGCTGGGCTGCGGGGTGGCCGGGTTCCGTGTGGATATGGCCTTCTCGCTGGTCAAGGATGACCCTGGCTTGGTTGAAACAACAGCTCTGTGGCGGGAACTGGCGGTCTGGATGAAGGGCGCCTACCCGGAGTCGGTCCTCCTTCCGGAAAGTGACGAGTGGAGGACGGTCGACGCCGGCGCCCGGGGAGGATTCGACGCGGACTTCTCACTCGTGATCCACGAGGAGCACAGCGCTCTTTTCAACAACGGCGGCGCAGGGCTGCTGCCGTGGCAGGAAGAAACGGAGCCCTGCTATTTCGATCCCGACGCCGACCCCGCCGAGGGCGCCCGGGCTTTCGGGAAGTTCCTGGGCCTGTGGAACCACCATCGGGAAACCAACGGGCCGGACCGCCTTGTGGTGCTGCCTTCGGCGGATCACGATTTCTCGCGGCTGGTCTGCGGGAACAGGACAAGTGAGCAGCTTCCCGCCGCCTTCACGTTCCTGCTGACGTGGGGTTCCATCCCGTCCATCTATTTCGGTGACGAGATCGGCATGCGCTACCTGGAAGACGCCCCCGAGAAAGAAGGCAGCATCTGGACGCCTAAGTACAACCGGGCAGGGTGCAGGACCCCCATGCAATGGGACAACGCCCTGGCCAACGCGGGCTTCTCCACCGCGCCGCCCGAAGAGCTGTATCTGCCCCAGGACCCCGATCATGACCGGCCCACGGTGGCGGCGCAAAGCGAGGACCCGGGTTCGCTCCTGCACTTCGTCCGCCGGCTTGTTCAGCGGCGCAAATCAACTCCGGCGCTGGGAACCAGGACTCCCACGAGGCTGCTCTCCACCGGCTATCCCCTCGTGTACGTCAGGAACGGCACGCACCTGGTCGTCGTCAACCCGCTGCGGCGCGCCGCACAAGTAGACATCGCGCTTCCCGGAGGATCGGCGGCCCGGCATCTTATGGGCGAAGGCGTCCGGATCGACGGCGGAACGGTCCACGCCGAGGGCTTCGGCTGCGGTGTCTTCGAACTCCCCGGCCAGCCCGCGCCCAAATAGGGTGGCCGCCCGGCGGTGTGCCCACCCCACGGCGTACCGGCTGCCCCCACGGCGTACCGGCTGCAGGCCTGCCGGGCAACCGGTTCAGGGTTTCGGCCGCTGCCTGGACAGGCGCTCCAGGTCAACTCTGACGTTCAGCAGCGACGCGGCCCGGAGCGCTTTCTCCTCCTGCGCGGGCTGTGTCAGACGCCTGGGCGGCGCCTTGGTGACCGCTGCCGGGATAGGCGGTGGAGTGGCAAAGGGGTCATAGAAAATGAGGCCGATCATGCGGCCACCGTAGCGGGACCTCGTTTCACCGGCTTGAACCACCTGTTTCGCCGGTGTTAAGCGCCCATCGGGTGCCCCTTCGGCGTGCAGCCATTGCTGCGATAAACTTGGAACTTGGCTGTCAGAGAGCCACGCTTCCCCGTCAAGGCCTGCCGAGCGCCTGGGGTAACCCCATCGCAGCGAAAGTAGCACCGTGTCCCAAGATGTCCAAAGCCCCGCCCGAGTCCACGAGATTCACAAACAGGCGGCCCGGCGTCGGACCTTCGCTGTTATCTCCCACCCTGACGCCGGCAAGTCCACGCTGACAGAGGCCCTGGCGCTGCACGCAAAGGTGATCGGCACGGCCGGTGCCTCAAGCGGCAAGGCCAACCGCAAGGAAACGGTCTCCGACTGGATGCAGATGGAGAAGGACCGCGGCATTTCCATCAGCTCCGCGGCACTCCAGTTCTCCTACCGGGACACCGTCATCAACCTGCTGGACACCCCCGGCCACGCCGACTTCTCCGAGGACACCTACCGCGTCCTGGCCGCCGTGGACTGTGCGGTGATGCTCGTGGACGCCGCCAAGGGCCTCGAAACCCAGACCATGAAACTGTTCGAGGTCTGCAAGCAGCGCAATCTGCCCATCATCACCGTGATCAACAAGTGGGACCGTCCCGGCCTTGACGCGCTGGCATTGATGGACGAGCTCACCGAACGCACCGGCCTGCAGCCCATGCCGCTGACCTGGGCCGTGGGCATCTCCGGTGATTTCCGCGGTGTCTGGGACCTCCGCAATGACAGGTTCGCCAGTTTCAAGCGCAACAACTCCGGCGCCAACATCGCCCTGACCGAGTACTTCACCCCGGAGGAAGCTGCCGAGAGCCAGGGCAGCAACTGGTCAGACGCCGTTGACGAAGCCGGCCTGGTGATCGAATCCAACTCCGAGTTCGATGTCGAGGCCTTCCACGCCGGCACCGCAACGCCCATCCTCTTCAGCTCCGCCGCATTGAACTTCGGCGTGAAGGAACTCCTGGACGCACTGGTGGACTTCGCGCCGCCCGCCGCACCGCGGCCTGACATTGAGGGCAGCCCCCGTCCGGTGGAATCGCCCTTCTCAGGTTTCGTCTTCAAGGTCCAGGCCGGCATGAACAAGGCCCACCGCGACCACGTTGCCTTTATCCGCGTCTGCTCCGGCGTCTTCGAACGCGGCATGGTGGTCACCCAGACGCGGACCGGAAAATCGTTCGCCACCAAGTACGCACAGCAGGTCTTCGGCCGCGAACGCGAGGTCATTGACGAGGCCTACCCCGGCGACGTCGTGGGCCTGGTCAACGCGTCCTCGCTGCGCGTTGGTGACAGCCTCTTCATCGAGGACACTGTGGAGTTCCCGGCCATCCCGCTGTTCGCCCCGGAGCACTTCCAGGTGGCACGCTCCAAGGACCCCAGCCGCTTCAAGCAGTTCCGCCGCGGCATAGAGCAGCTCGAACACGAGGGCGTCATCCAGGTGCTCCGCTCCGATGTCCGGGGTGACCAGGCGCCGGTGCTCGCCGCCGTCGGCCCCATGCAGTTCGAAGTGGTGGAGGACCGCATGGCGCACGACTTCAGCGCTCCCATGCGGCTCGAACGCCTGCCGTACTCAATCGCCAGGATTTCGACGGCGGAGGCCATGCCTGCGCTGGCCAACGTCCCGGGCGCCGAGGTGCTTTTGCGCTCCGACGGCGAATACCTCGCCCTGTTCAACGACGTCTGGGCCCTGCGCCGGATCGAGAAGAACCACCCTGATCTGACCCTGGTGCCGATCGGCACGCACAACCCCGCGAAGTAGGGCACTATGACTGCAGTTCACCCCGGTCCGGTTCAACCACGCGCACTGATCACCGGCGTCGGAACCGTCAACCCGCTCGGCTCCACTGCCGCGGAAACCTGGTCCGGGCTGGTGGCGGGGGAGGCCGGCATCGCCGCACTGGCGGAGGCCTGGGCCGAGCGGCGCCCCGTGCGCATCGCCGGACAGGTCACTGCCGACCTCGCCGAGCACCTCACCACCCGCGAAATCAAGCGGATGGACCGGTGCGGTCGGCTGGCGCTCATTGCCGCCCGCGAAGCCTGGCAGCAGGCGGGTGCCCCCGACGTCGATCCCGAACGGTTTGCCGTGGTGATCGGCTCTGCCTACGGCGGACTGGGCTCCACCCTGGAACAGGACCGGACCCTTGCCGAATCGGGCCCCCGCAAGGTCTCCCCGCACACTCTCACGCGCCTGATGGTCAACGGCCCCGCCGCCTGGGTGTCCATCGATCTCGGCGCCCGCGGCGGAGCCCGGACCCCCGTCAGCGCCTGCGCGTCCGGCGCCGAAGCAATTGTCCAGGGCGCCGAAATGATCAGGTCAGGGGCTGCCGACGTCGTGATCGCCGGCGGTGTTGACGCTTCAGTCAATGACCTGGTGATTACCGGGTTCTCACAGATCCGTGCCCTCTCCACCCGCAACGGGGAACCGCAGCGCGCATCGCGCCCGTTTGACGGCGCACGCGACGGTTTTGTCCTCGCTGAGGGCGCCGGCATCGTGGTGCTGGAGAGCGAAGAGCACGCCCGCGCGCGCGGTGCCGCCGTGCTTGGCGCAGTGGCCGGCGGCTCGGTAACCTCCGATGCCAACGACATTGTGGCGGCCGATCCCGCCATGCAACGCCGGGTGATGCAAAAGGCCCTGGCCTCGGCCGGACTGGAAGCCTCGGACATCGGTTTCGTCCACGCGCACGCCACCTCCACCCCTGTGGGTGACCGGCTCGAGGCGCAGGCCATCAGCGCAATATTGGGTCCCGACGTTCCGGTGACCTCCACCAAGGGCCACACGGGCCACCTCCTGGGCGGCGCCGGCGCACTTGCCGCCGTCGTCGTGGTCCAGGCGCTGCAGACCGGGCAGCTCCCCGGAACCCTGAATGTCGAGTCGCTCGATCCGGAACTGAACCTGAATGTCGTCACTGAAAAGGTGCGCGCCCTGGCGCCCGGCTCCGCGCCTGCAGGACTGGTCAACGCGTTCGGCTTCGGCGGCCACAGCGTCGCACTGGTGATTACCAAGGCGTAATTGGGGCCCGGAGTACGCTGGGACCGGACTCAACAACAAGGAGGCTGCGGTGACCAGCGAAGCACTCGGGGCCCCGTTCGACACCCACGAACTCCGGCACGCATTCGGCACGTTTGCCACCGGTGTCACGGTGGTGACGTGCAATGCCGATGACGGGGTGCCGCACGGTGCCACAGTGAATGCCTTCACCGCGGTATCCCTCGATCCGCCGCTTGCCCAGGTGACGTTGACGCGTACCTCGCGGGCAGCCCGCTACCTGGAGGGCGCCCCTTTTGCCATCAACATCCTGTCCCTTGACCAGTTGGACGTGGCCCGGCACTTCGCCGGCAGGGTCATGGAAGACGAACCGGAGTGGACCCTGGACGGCGATGTGCCCATCCTGACAAGGAATGCGGCCACCCTTGAATGCCGGCCGTGGAACATTTACGACGGCGGGGACCACATCATCGTGGTGGGGGAAGTGATCGCCCTCGACGTCACCGGGCGGGAGCCGCTGCTCTACTTTGGTGGCACGTTCCACGAGATCGGACGGCTCGTGGACGGCGCGGCAGGGGACCGGACGGCTGAGGTGCCCGAAACGCCCGACGACGGCTGGTTTGCCGGCGCCAGATCCTTCAAGCCGCTGAGCCACGAACCTTAGGCTTACCCGATCAGCAGGCTCAAAGCCTCCGTCAGGTGTTCCACTTCCCGGACCGAGAAGCCGGCTGGAACGGGGCCCGGGCCGTTATGGCTGGCAGGAACCACCGCGTGGGTGAAGCCCAGCCGGTGCGCCTCCTGGATCCGCTGGTTGATGCCGGGCACCGGGCGCACTTCGCCGGCCAGGCCTACTTCCCCGAAGGCGATCAGCCGGATGGGAAGCGGTTTGCGGGCCTTGGCGGAGGCGACGGCGAGGGCAACTGCGAGGTCCGTGGCGGGTTCGCTGAGCTTCACCCCTCCCACCGTGGCCACGTAGGAATCATCCTTGTGCAGCAGGCAGCCGGCCCGCTGCTGCAGTACCGCCAGGAGCATGGATACCCGTGAGCTGTCCAGCCCGCTGGTGGCACGGCGGGGCTGTGAGTTGGCGCTTTCAGCAAGCAGTGACTGCACCTCCGCCAGCAGCGGCCGACGCCCTTCCATGGTCACGGTGATGCAGGTGCCGGAGACGGGCTCCTTGGTACGGCTGACAAAAAGCCCGCTGGGGTCCGTGAGTCCTTCGATGCCGTTCTCGTTCAGATCGAAACAGCCGACGTCGTCCGTGGGGCCGTAACGGTTCTTGACGGCGCGCAGCATCCGGAGACGGGAATGGCGCTCGCCCTCAAACTGGCAGACCACGTCCACCAGGTGTTCGAGCAGCCGCGGTCCCGCGATGGAACCGTCCTTGGTCACGTGCCCCACCAGGAGCGTGGTCATGTTGCGCCGTTTGGCCACAGCAATGATGGACGCGGCCACCTCCCTGACCTGGGAGACACCGCCCGCGCTGCCGTCCACGTCCGCGCTGCTGAGAGTCTGGACCGAGTCGACAATGAGCAGCCGCGGTTCGATCTTTTCCACCTGGCCCAGTGCCTGGCCGAGGTCCGTTTCCGCCGACAGGTAGAGGGAATCGGCGACGGCGTCGATCCGTTCGGCGCGAAGCTTCACCTGCGCCGCGGACTCCTCACCGGTGACATACAGGACGTCCTGCGCGGTGCGGGCGAATTTCGCGGCGACGTCCAGCAGCAGCGTTGACTTGCCCACGCCGGGTTCCCCGGCCAGCAGGATAACGGCGCCCGGAACCAGTCCGCCGCCCAGCACACGGTCCAGTTCGTCGACCCCGGTGGGCAGGAAAGCCGCCGTGGTGGCGTCCACTTCGGCAATCCGGCGGGCCGGTTCGAGAACCGTGGTGGCCGCCGTCGTCCGCGCCACCGCAGTGCCGGTTTCCTCAACGGTGCCCCAGGCCTGGCACTCGCCGCAGCGCCCCACCCACTTCACGGCCGTCCAGCCGCACTCGGCGCATTTATACGCGGGCGCCTTGGACGCGCGGGTTGTCTTTGTAGCCATGGGTTCAACCCTACTGGCGGGCACGGACATTGCCCGCGAGCGGCAGCGTATGCCGGTCCGTCTGCACCAACGCGGGGTCACTCCCGGCCCAATAAACAGAGGTTTTTGGGCCGGAAGTGACCCCGCGTTGAAGAACTCGGAACAACCGTGAGAGAGCGCTCTCTTGACAGTGATGCGCGCCACGCTTAGTGTTGGGGGACTTGCAAGAGAGCGCTCTCTCAGACCCGAGCTATTTCCCCCACAAAGGAGTGACCGTGAAACTCTCACGACGAAATACCGCTGCCGCCATAGCGGGAGCAGCAGC
This sequence comes from Arthrobacter sp. HMWF013, assembly GCF_003061105.1. Lineage (GTDB taxonomy): Bacteria > Actinomycetota > Actinomycetes > Actinomycetales > Micrococcaceae > Arthrobacter. The sequence continues at coordinate 1,593 of NZ_QAIQ01000018.1, read as the reverse complement.
CCTGGCCATGCTGGCCACCGGCTGCGGAAGCAGTTCAGACAAGGCAGCCAGCGCGGACAACCCCGTTGAACTGACGGTTACCACCTTCGGGACCTTCGGCTATAACGATCTCTACGGCGAGTACGAGCAGGCAAACCCCGGAGTCAAGATCAAAGCCACGAACATCGACCGCGGCTCGAATGCCCGCACCGACGCGTTCACCAAGCTGGCAGCAGGCTCAGGCCTCAGCGACGTAGTGGCCATCGAGGAAGGCTGGCTGGGCTCCATCATGGAGGTCTCGGACCAGTTCGTTGACCTGAACGAATACGGTGCGGCGGACATCAAAGCCAACTGGGTCGACTGGAAATATCAGCAGGGCACCGACCCCGCGGGCCGCGTGATCGGCTACGGCACGGACATCGGTCCGCAGGGTCTTTGCTACAACGGAAAACTCTTCGAGGCAGCGGGCCTTCCCAGCGACCGCGAATCCGTGGCCAAGCTTTTCGGTGGGCAGGACGCCACCTGGGAGAAATACTTCGAACTTGGCAACCAGTACAAGGCGGCCACCGGAAAGGCCTGGTACGACCAGTCCGGATTCGTGTGGAACTCCATGGTGAACCAGATGGAGGAGGGGTACTACACCAAGGACGGCGAGCTGAACGTCGACGGCAACGCCGAAATGAAGGACAAATTCGGGATGCTGGCCGCCGGAACCGCCGCCGGACTCTCAGCCAACCAGACCCAGTGGGACTGGGGAGACGGCAAGGCATTCGTTGACGGCTCCTTTGCCACGTTCGTCTGCCCCGGCTGGATGCTTGGCACCATCAAGGGCCAGCTCGAATCCGCCGGCGGCGGTGCCGGCAGCGGGTGGGACTTCGCCGATGTCTTCCCCGGCGGTGCGTCCAACTGGGGCGGAGCGTTCCTCTCCGTACCCAAGACCTCGGAGCACCCGGCAGAGGCTGCGAAGCTTGCCGCCTGGCTGACCGCCCCCGAGCAGCAGGTCAAACAGTCCGCGGCAGCCAACAACTTCCCCAGCACCCTCAAGGCCCAGGAAAAGCTGGTCCAGGACGCCACGCCCAACGTGCTCTTCAACAACGCTCCCACCGGCGCCATCCTGGCCAACCGTGCCAAGGGTGTAGTTGCCCAGTTCAAGGGACCGGATGATTCGGTCATCCAGGAAAACGTATTCGGCCCTGCGCTGAAGACCCTCGACGCCGGAACCGCCGATGCGGACAAAGCCTGGTCTGAAGCCGTGCGCCTCCTCAACGACCTGGTCGTCAACAACTAGCAAGACCCGCTGTGGGGCCTCCCGCGACGGGAGGCCCCCCGATGGACTGCGAGAGCCCCATGACAACAACGCTGAACCGGTCCGCAAAGCCTGCGGTCAAACCCCAACCCACCTTCAAGCAACGCCTGAGCATCTTCGACGTCAAGGCTTCCCCCTACTTCTACGTCGCGCCGTTCTTCATCCTCTTTGCCCTCGTGGGCCTGTTCCCCCTGGTCTACACATTCTTTGTGAGCCTCTTTGACTGGCACCTGCTCAAGGGCCAGGGACAGTTTGTGGGACTGGAGAACTTCGCCGAGGTCCTGCAGGACCGCTTCTTCTGGAATTCC
>NZ_QAIQ01000234.1 GCF_003061105.1 Arthrobacter sp. HMWF013 | reverse complement strand
CCGCCGATGGTCGCCGAGAATCCGCCCACCTCAGAGATGGCTTCGGTGGCCCCTTCGAAAAGCTCTGGCCGCTTGTCCACTGCATAGCGGGCGCCGTACTCGCCGCCTGCTTCCTCATCGGCGAAGAAGGCGAAGACAATGTCGCGTTTGGGCTTTCTTCCCGACCTGGCGAAGTCCCGCATCACTGCAAGGATCATGGCGTCCATGTCCTTCATATCCACGGCACCGCGGCCCCAGATGAGCCCGTCCTTCAGGTCGGCGCCAAAGGGGTCCACCGACCACTGTTCGCGGAGGGCCGGAACCACATCCAGGTGGCCGTGCACCACCAGCGCGCTGGCCGAGGGATCCTCGCCCTCCATCCGGGTCACCACGCTGGCCCGGCCGGGGGCGGATTCAAAGATCTCCGCGGAGAGGCCCACCTCCTCAATCAGTCCTGCCGTGTATTCAGCGGCGGCGCGCTCCCCCGGGCCTGAACCGTCTCCATAGTTTGAGGAGTCGATCCGGATGAGGTCCTGGCAGATCCGGACAACTTCATCCTCGGCACGGGTATCGGACATGTTGGCTCCTTGGGCAGTGGAAGGGCGGCTGAGAACCGGTGAGGTCTCAGTGCCTTCAGCCTACCCAGTTGTCCCGATTCCATCTTTCCGGAAAGTTCGTGTTAGAGTTTTTCTCGCTGCTTCGGACAAGAGCGAAACGCTGAAAGGCGGAATCGTGGTCCGAAATACCACCTGCGCGGGTGGCGGAATGGCAGACGCGCTAGCTTGAGGTGCTAGTCCTCGAAAGGGGGTGGGGGTTCAAGTCCCCCTCCGCGCACAATGGGAAAAGCCCTTGGAATCCATGGATTCCAGGGGCTTTTCTGCGTCACAGCCAACTCACTCGCGGTTGCGCAGTTGCCCGCAGGCTGCGGTTGCGACGATGCCTGTGTCATGGGAAGGCCCTTGGAATCCAAGGGCTTCGTTGTGACCCTAAGTACTGTGTATCCGGGATGCCTTGGAGCGGATGAAGTCGTGGTCTTCCTGGGACAGTGCCATCTCACCATGCTGCCCGGTGGCAGGATCGGCTCCGGTTTCCTTGGAGATGATGGACGTGATCGTCCGCGGAAGTATCTGACATCCCGGGTTCTCGATAAGCCACTTCTGCGTAGCCGGGGCGAGGCGGCCCCAATTGTCTCTGATGTTCATCGTGATCGATGCTGCCTTCCGAATGGATGCCGGTCTGATGGGGTACAACAGGGTGTACCGAAGAACATGAGAGGTCCCCGAGCCCCAAAGTACGCCACTCCACTACGGAAGACAACGCAAATTTCCCGCCTTCCAGCGACGTCTTCGGCCTGTCGTTTCGCGGGGACGCGATCCATGGATCGCTGGTCGGATTTTCCGCACCACGGGGCGCTGATCGGTGGTCCACGGCCTTCTGCGGGGCCTCCAGCCAACCCGCTGCCCGTACTTCATGTTTGCACTCTGACCAGAGGGCCGCGGGGTGCCGTTGGTCACATCCGGCGCACTTTCCGGCGGATGTGGGGTTTAATTCCCTGAACCTATTGGGGAATACCAGTGTGATGCTGTACGTTTCATACGCGACAGACGAACCAAAGAAAAGAGAAACACCTAAGTGGCAACCGATTACGACGAGCTCCGTTCCGACGTCAAGGAATCCCAAGACAACTCGCTGGAGCAGCTTCAGTCAGCCAATGCGCCGGACGCCCGCAGCGTTGTCCTCGAGCTCGATGAAGCCGACGGACTTGACGGCGCCGGCGTTCCCGGAGGCGAATTCGTAGCCGAGGAACTGGTGGTCCAGGTCATTCCCCAGGCCGACGACGAGTTCACCTGCTACTCCTGCTTCCTGGTCCGGCACCGCTCACAGATTGCTAAGCAGAAAGACGGACACACCTACTGCACGGACTGCGAAGGCTGATCCGGCACCCAAAACTTCCGGTGCCGGAC
>NZ_QAIQ01000233.1 GCF_003061105.1 Arthrobacter sp. HMWF013 | reverse complement strand
GGTGGCAACAGCGAAGAGGACGCTGACACCCAGGTAGGGGGCGCGCAGCAGTGAGGAGAAACCGGAGGGTTCCTGGTCTGCATTGCCCTTGCCGGCGGCTTTGCGTGCCGCCTTGGCCGCCTTGTCTGCGGCACTGACCGGGGCCAGCGTCTCGGGAAGGTATTTCAATCCCAGCGGCACCACGATCAGCAGGGCCAGAACGGCCACCAGGAACATGGATTCCCAGCCGAAGGCGGGGATGAGCTGAATGCCCACGAGGGCGGCGATGGATCCGCCAATCGGGACACCGGACATCATGAGGGTCGCGATGATGGACCGCCATTTTGCGGGGACCAGCTCTGCCACCAGGGCGTTCGCCGAAGGCACCAGGCCGCCGAGGCCGATGCCGGCAAGCAGGCGCAGGATCCCGAAGATGGCTGCGTTCGGAGCAAAGGCGCACAGGACGGTGAAGATGGAGAAAACGACGGCGCAGCCAAGGATGGTGCGGCGGCGGCCCCAGGAGTCCGCCATGCGGCCGGCGAAGATCGCTCCGATCATCATGCCCAGGAAGGCCATGGATCCGATGGTTCCGGCGGTGGCCTTGGTCAGGCCCCAGCCGGTTTCCGCGATCAGGGAGGACTGGACGGTGCCGTAGACAATGAGGTCGTAGCCATCGAAGACCACCAGCAGCCAGCAGACAAGGACGGCCGCAGCCGAGCCTTTGGTGAACCGCGACGCAGGCCCGTCCGCGGCAGTTGGGGCAGTAGCCACCGGGGAGGACCGTTGCGGCACTGCAGCGGGAAGGTTGTGATTCATCCCACTACTGTCGTGGCGCCCCCGGATGAACCACAATACAATTCTGACATGCAGAACTATTCCCCCTCCCCGGCGACGGGTTCCGCGCGTGCTCCCCGCAAAAAGCCTGTACAGAAGAGGCCTACGTATTCCATCGAGGCGGTGGACAACGCACTGCAGCTGCTGCAGATGCTGCGCGACGGCGGACCGCTGCGGCTGAAGGACGCAGCAGTGGAGCTGGGAGTGGCGCCGTCCACCGCACACCGCCTTCTGGCAATGCTGGTCTACAGGGGCTTTGCCGTTCAGGACGAAACACGGCGCTATGTGCCCGGTCCCGCTATGGGCGTCGGTCCGGCCGGCCTCAGCTGGACCAGGCTGCTCCGATCGCTGGCCCAGCCGCATATGGAGCTGCTGTCCGCCCAGCTCAACGAGACGGTAAACCTGATGGTGCGGGTGGGAACGAAAGTGCGCTTCCTGGCCACGGTGGAAGGAAACAACGTCCTGCGTGTGGGTGACCGGCAGGGAACGGTGATGCCGGCGAACAAAACCTCGGGCGGCAAGGCCATGCTTGCCGAACTGGCGCCGAATATGATCGAGCAGCTCTTCCGCAGCAACAATGCAGAGATCGGCGG
>NZ_QAIQ01000232.1 GCF_003061105.1 Arthrobacter sp. HMWF013 | reverse complement strand
GCCCACACCATTGACCATGTCCAGCCAAAATCACGTGGCGGCGCGGACTCCTGGGAGAACCTTGTGGCCGCCTGCCTCCGGTGCAACAACACCAAAGGTGACCACACCCCGTCCGAAATGGGGTGGAAGCTGAGGATTGTTCCCGAGCCGCCCCACGGCACCATCTGGCAGATCAAGGAACTGGAGAAGCCGACGCCGGCCTGGGACCCCTTCCTGCTGCCTGAACGGGCTGCCTGACCAGCAGCGCCCCCGGGATCGCCGTGGTTCCTGCGTCCCGGGTGTGCTGCGGCGTGGGCTGCGCGGTTAGGCTGGAACCGTGGATCCTGACCCCCTGGACTTTGATGCCGTCATCCTGGCCGGCGGCCGTTCGTCCCGGCTGGGAGGTGTGCCCAAGCAGGGCCTGACGTACGACGGCGATACGCTCCTTCGCCGTTCGGCCGCCGCTGCCGGGGCCGCCAGGTCCGCCGTCGTGGTTGGTCCAAGCACCGCGGAACTGCCTGAAGGGCTGCTCAGCTGCCGGGAGGAACCGGTCTTCGGTGGCCCCGCTGCCGCGATCGGTGCCGGGCTCGCTCGGCTGGCCGCCGTCGGCGGAAGACGCCCACCCTTCACCTTGGTGTTGGCCTGCGATATGCCTCACGTGGAACTCGCGGTGGCAGAGCTCAGGAGGGTGCTGGGCGCAGCCGGTGCCGGGCAGCCTGACGGATTTGTTGCTGTCTCGGAGGATGGCCGCCGCCAGCCCCTCGTCGCGTTTTATAGCACATCTGCGCTACAAAACGCGGTGAATGTGCTCGCGGCCGGCCGAGGCCTCACCAACGCTTCAGTCACGGCACTCCTTGCTAGTCTGGACGTGCAGCTTGTCGCCGTCCCGGCGGGCTCCACGGCTGACGTGGATACCCGGGACGATGCCGCCGCACTTGGAGTGGCCGGCGTGGAACCCTTGGGTGGTTCGCAGCGAAACGCCGACGCAGATGATTTGGGAGGCAAAGCGTGAAAAACCAGGACGAGACACTGGAGGAGTGGTGCCGGGCACTGCTTCAGGCCTACGAACTGGAGGACGTCCAGATCGATGTGAACGCGATCCTGTCGCTGGCCGGGGTGGCCGCGCATTCAGTGGTGCGCCCGGCCGCTCCGCTGACCACCTTCATTGCCGGTTTTGCAGCCGGGTTGGCTGCCGGATCGGGACAGGCCACTGACGCCGTGTCCATGTCCTCCGCCATGGACGTGGCCCGCTCGCTGGCCAAGGACTACGACGCTGAAGCCGCAGGGACGCCCGTCGAATGATTCCCGTCGAATGACCGCCGCCCCTGGCGACGCAGACGAAAGTCCGGACCCGCAGCAGCCCCCGGCACACCACCTGGCCCATACGTGGGAGGAAGCACGCAAGGTGGCCTTCGATGCCGCCACGCCGATTCCCCCTGGACGGGTGCCGCTCGGACAGGCTCTGGGCAGGGTCCTGGCAGAAGACATCACGGCACTGCACGATATGCCGCACTACGCGTCCTCCGCCATGGACGGCTGGGCCGTCAACGGCAGCGGCCCATGGATTGTCGCCGAGCGCGGCCAGCGGCTGGCTCCGCACCAGGCAAGCCCCATTGTCACCGGCGGACTGATTCCGCCGGGCGCCAAAGCAGTCCTGCGCAGCGAGAGCTCGGTGCTGGGCACCGACGACGACGGCCTGCCGCTCCTGCTGACCGGCGGAACCGCCCGCCCGGGAGAGCCCAAAAACGGCCAGCACATCCGGAAGGCGGGCGAGGAGGCGTTGGCCGGGGAGGCGCTTGTCAAAGCAGGTGTGGCTCTGAATCCGGCGCATCTGGCTGTGGCCGCATTGGCCGGACACGATGACCTGCTGGTCCAGGGCAAACCGGTGGTCAAGCTGCTCCTGACCGGGTCCGAAGTGGTGGCCCAGGGACTGCCCGTTCCCGGGCAGGTCCGCGACACCTTCGGACCCCAGCTCGCGGCCGTCATAGGCATGCTCGGGGGCATCTACGGCGGGCAGGAAAGAATCGGCGACTCCTACGCCGAGTGGCTGGCAGGTCTGGAGGATCTCGCACCCGAGGTGCCGGACGCCGCGACCCCGGCTGCCGACGTCGGCCGTGACCGGATCATGCCGGGCGGACCGGGCCTGACCGGGATGGTACCGGATGACTTCGTGCCCGCAGACGTCGTCATCACCACCGGCGGCACCGGCCGCTCCGACACGGACCACCTCCGCCGCGCCGTGGCCGAACTCGGCGGACGGCTGATCATCGACGGCATAGCCATGCGTCCCGGCCACCCCGCCGTCGTGGCCGAACTCCCGGATGGGCGGTTCGTCCTGGGGCTGCCCGGCAACCCGCTGGCAGCCATGATGGCCTTGTCAACGGTGGGCGGACCGCTCCTGGCTGCCCTGGCCCACGGCCCGCTGCCTCCGGTGCAGGAGGTCCCGTGCGGAACCACCCTGGACCCCGAGCCGGGCCGGACCCGGCTGATGCCTTTCCGGCTCCTCTATGGCATGGCCTCGCCCGCCCGGCATACCGGCCCGGGAATGATGCGCGGGCTGGCTACGGCCGACGGCGTCATGGTGGTGCCGCCGCATGGGGTGCAGCTCGGCGAACTGGTGCCCGCATTCGCCCTGCCCTGGGGGCCGCCGGTGCCTGCCCCGGAACAGCCGGGCACAAAAACACGGGGCAGGGCCGCCAGGAGTGCCCCGCGGGCCTCCGCCACGGACAACGGCGCCCAGGACGGTGCAGGCAAGGAAAAGGCAAAGCCCGCCGGCCCGGTGGACTGGAGTGCCCTGCTGGATTGAACGCCCCCGCCCGTCCCGTTCCCACGGTCCCCGTCCGTCGCCGGCGTCCATGGTGCGATGATTGACTTATGAACACCCCCAGCCGGAACACCAGTAACATCAGCCAGAATCCCGCAGGCAGGATGGACGGCCGCTGATGGGACGCGTGACCCAGCGCCGGAAGGTCCACAAGTACGTCCTTGACGGCTCGCCGAATGCCCTCGAATTCCCCGTCCGGCACCGCGAAGACGTGCTCGCCGTGGAGGAACCGCTCGAAATCAGGCTCGGCAGCATGTCCTTTTCGGTGACCATGCGGACACCCGGGGACGACTTTGACCTGGTGGCCGGTTTCCTGGTGTCCGAGGGGATTATCTGGAGTGCCGAGCAGCTTGTTTCCCTGCGGTTCTGCGCCGGCGAGGACGAGGACGGTGTCCAGACCTTCAACGTCGTGGAGGCACAGCTTCGCCCCGATGTGCAGCTGCCGGAAAAGGGCCGGAACGTCTTCACGTCCAGTTCATGCGGTATCTGCGGCACGGATTCGATCGATGCCGTGCGCAAGTCCTCCCACTTCAGCCCGGTCGCGGATCCGTTGACCGTTCAGGCGGACGTCCTGGCCTCGCTTCCGGAGCGGCTCCGTGAGGCCCAGGCTGTTTTCGATGTCACGGGCGGCGTTCATGCCGCGGGCCTCTTCCGCGTGGAGGACGGCGGCGGCGTGCAGCTCCTGTGCCTCCGGGAGGACGTCGGCAGGCATAACGCAGTGGACAAGGTAGTGGGCTGGGCGCTGCGGAAACGTCTCCTTCCCCTCTCCGGGCTCATCCTTCAGGTGTCCGGCCGGGCATCATTTGAGCTCGTCCAAAAAGCGGCAATGGCTGGCATTCCGGTCCTGGCGGCGGTCAGCGCGCCGTCAAGCCTGGCTGTTGAACTGGCCGAGGCCAGCGGAATCACGCTGGCAGGGTTCAGCCGCGGCCACAGCCTGAACATCTACGCCGGGCAGCGCCGGATTACCCTGCCGGATCTCCGGATTTCCGCGGAGCTTCAGGGATAAAGGCTGCAGGCCGGCACCCGGGATGGCGGTGAAGCTTGGCTATTTGGCTACTTGCCAGTAGATTTTATCCATCGTTTGGACGGGTTTGTCCGGATTGGTATTCTCCAGTTCAAGCATTAAAGAGGGCTTACATTGCATGACAACCGCCGGATCACCGAGGTCCGCCTGGACCGGTTTGTCCGGGAGCGGATCGACCCCGCCGTCTATACCCGCAGCATTCCCCTGAAGCTGAGCAGCTGGGATGTGCCGGACGAGCCTGTCTCCGTGATGGAGGCACTGCGGCACGACTTCCTGCCACAGGAACATGGAGCGGCCTGGGGCAAGCCCTGGGGGACCAAGTGGCTTCGCCTGCAGGGCGACGTCCCTGAGGGTTGGGGTACGGGCCAGGACACTGCGGTGGAAATTGTGGCAGACATCGGGTTCACCACCGAAGCCCCGGGCTTCCAGTGCGAAGGAATTGCCTGGCGTCCGGACGGCACCATCATCAAGGCCATCTCGCCGCGGAACCAGTACATCCCGCTGAAACTGCTCGGCAGCGGCATGTCCGTGGACTTCTACATCGAGGCGGCAGCCAACCCCGATGTTGCGCAGGGCTGGACTTTTGCCGCCACCCCGTATGGGGATAAATCGACGGCGGGCACGGCACCGCAGTATCGGCTGGGCACCATCGCCATCGCAGAACTGAACCAGACAGTCTGGGAGCTCCAGCAGGACATCCGTACCATCGCCGGCCTGATGCATGAGCTCCCCACCGAGCTGCCGCGCCGCCACGAGATCCTCCGCTCGCTGGAACGGATGATGGATCTGATGGATCCCGACGACGTCGCCGGCACTGCGGCAGCCGGACGCGAGGCGCTGGCGGAAGTCCTGTCCAGGCCGGCGTACGCCTCGGCCCACCAGCTGGTGGCGACCGGCCACGCCCATATCGACTCCGCCTGGCTCTGGCCCGTGCGCGAGACCATCCGCAAATGCGCCCGGACGTTCTCCAACGTGGTGGCCCTGATGGATGAGGACCCGGGTTTTGTGTTCTCCTGTTCCTCGGCGCAGCAGTTTGCGTGGATGAAAGAGTTCTACCCTGAGCTTTTCGGCCGGATCCGCGAGAAGGTCAAAGCCGGCCAGTTCGTTCCCGTCGGCGGCATGTGGGTTGAATCAGACACCAACATGCCCGGCGGTGAGGCCATGGCCCGGCAGTTCATTGAAGGCAAGAACTTCTTCCTGGACGAGTTCGGCGTCGAATGCCGCGAGGCGTGGCTGCCGGACTCCTTCGGCTATTCCGCAGCCCTGCCGCAGATCGTCAAATCCGCAGGCAGCCGCTGGTTCCTGACCCAGAAGATCTCATGGAACCAGATCAACCGGATGCCGCACCACACCTTCAATTGGGAAGGCATTGACGGCACCCGGCTCTTCACGCATTTCCCGCCGGTGGACACCTACAACGCGGAGCTGAGCGCGCGCGAGTTCGCCCATGCCGAGCGCAACTACCGCGACCATGGGCGCGGTACCACCTCCCTGGTGCCGTTCGGCTACGGCGACGGCGGCGGCGGGCCCACGCGGGAAATGCTGGCAGCCGCCCACCGCGCCGCGGACCTCGAGGGCTCACCCAAGGTCAGGATCGGATCCGCCGAGAGCTTCTTCACCGAAGCGGAGGAGGAGTACACCGCGCTGCCCGTATGGGCAGGCGAGATGTATCTGGAACTGCACCGCGGTACGTACACCAGCCAGGCCCGGACCAAGCGCGGGAACCGGCGCAGCGAACACCTCCTCCGCGAGGCCGAGCTCTGGTGCGCAACTGCCGCGGTCCGCACCGCCGGCGCCTACGAGTATCCGGGCGCTGAACTGAAGCGGCTCTGGCGGCTCGTGCTGCTGCACCAGTTCCACGACATCCTGCCGGGCAGTTCCATTGCCTGGGTCCACCAGGACGCTGAGCGTAACTACGCCGCCATCAGCGAAGGCCTCGAAACGCTGATCGGCCAGGCGGCAACGGCCCTGCTGGGTGAAGGATCACAGACCTTCCTGCTCAATGCGGCGCCCCATGCACGGAGCGGCGTCCCGGCCCTGGGTGTCGGCGAACCGGCAGCCGCCAAGGAACCCGTTCAAGCCACCGCTGCCGACGGCGGTTACGTGCTGGACAACGGTGTGATCAGGGCCGTGCTGGATTCTGATGGGCTCCTAGCCTCCCTCACGGACTATGCCACCGGCCGTGAGGCCATCGCTCCCGGGACCCGCGGCAACCTGCTCGAGCTGCACCGGGACACGCCCAACGAATGGGATGCCTGGGACATCGACGAGTTCTACCGCCGGAACGTCACACCCCTGACGGAAGCCCAATCAGTCAGCCTTGAGCGCCCCGGCACCAGCGCCGTCATCGTGGTGAACCGAACGGCGGGCTCGTCGCCGGTGACCCAGCGGATCCTGCTTGAAGCCGGCAGCGATTCCCTGAACATCACCACTGCCGTTGACTGGCAGGAGCAGGAGAAGCTGCTCAAGCTGGGCTTCCCGCTGGACGTCAAGGCGGACCGATCGGCGTCGGAGACGCAGTTCGGCCACGTCTTCCGGCCCACCCACGTCAACACCTCCTGGGAGGCCGCGAAGTTCGAAATCTGTGCGCACCGCTGGATCCACGTCGCGGAGCCGGGATACGGCGTCGCGATCTCCAATTCGTCCACCTACGGCCACGACGTCACCCGGAGCATCAGGGAGTCCGACGGCGGGACCACCACGGATGTGCGGCTCTCCCTTTTGCGGGCACCAAAGTTTCCGGACCCGACGGCGGACCGCGGCCAGCATGAACTGACCGTGACAGTTCGGCCTGGTGCCGGCATTGCGGAGGCCGTGGAGGAGGGCTACCGCACCAACCTCGTGCCCCGGATGATGCGTGGCGCCCACGGCGCGGAACCGTTGTTCACCGTGGACAACCCCGCCCTCGTCATCGAGGCCGTCAAGCTGGCTGAAGACGGCTCAGGCGATGTAGTGCTGCGGCTCTACGAGTCCTGGGGCCGGCGTTCCACGGGGTTGGTGACGGCGAACTTCCCGGTCGCTTCCGTCCTGGCGACGGACCTGCTGGAGCGCGCAACAGAAGCCCCAGGCGTCCGCATTTCCACCGGCAAGGCTGGAACCCACCCCGGCGCGGAGCTTTCGCTGCGTCCCTTCCAGCTGGTGACCCTGAGGTTTGCACGGTAGTTTCCGGGGCCGGGAATATGCGTATGCATGCAAAGCTTGCATAGGGCATGGAACTTGGAATTTTCACCTTTGGCGATATCCACAGGGATCCCGTACACGGCACCACCGTGTCCCCGGCGCAGAACACGCTGGACATCCTGGAGCGGGCCCGGCTGGCGGATGAGGTAGGACTGCACTACTTCGGTGTGGGTGAGCATCACCGGCCGGACTATTCTGTGGCCTCGCCTGCCACGGTGCTCGCAGCCGTGGCCGCCCAGACCAGGCGGATCAAGGTGGGCAGTGCTGTCACCGTCCTCAGTACCGAGGACCCGGTGCGGGTGTTCCAGCAGTTCGCCACGATCGACCTCATCAGCCAGGGGAGGGCCGAACTCACAGCGGGACGGGGAAGTTTCATCGAGTCCTACGCCCTGTTCGGGGCCCGGTTAGAAGACTACGACGCGTTGTACGAGGAGAAGCTGGACCTGCTGCTGAAGATCAACGCCGGGGAGCGCGTGACCTGGAACGGCCGGTTCAGGCCCGCGCTCGACGACGCGGAGATCCTGCCGCGGCCCTTTCCAGCTCCGGACGGGCGTTCGGGGCTGGATATCTGGATCGCCACCGGCGGCACTCCGCAGTCAACCGTGCGGGCCGCAACCTTGGGACGGAATGTCATGTATGCCCTCCTGGGCGGATCCTTGCGGAACTTCGAGCGCCACACCGCGCTTTACCGGAGGACCGCCGCCGGGCACGGCTTCGGGGACGCGGGCCTGAAAATCGGGGTGAGTGCTCCTGGTCTGGTCCTGCGGGACGGTTCGGCAGGCTCCGGCCCGGCCGTACTCGGCCAGGCCGCCGCCAGCCGGGCCAAGGACGCTTTCCGGCCGTACTGGACCGACTCCATGCGCCGGCTCGCGGCGGAGCGCGGTTTCCCCACACCCAGCGGAGTCACCTACAACATGGAATCAGCACCGGGCGGCGCCCTGTTCGTGGGGAATCCCGAGCAGGTGGCGGAAAAGATCATCCGGATGCACGGCCACCTCCAGCACGACAGGCAGATCTTCCAACTCGACTTCTCGTCGGTTCCGCAGAAGCTGGTTTTGGAATCGATTGAGCTGCTGGGCACCGAAGTGTTGCCGCTGGTCCGGCAGGAACTTGGCTCAGTGGCGACCCGCTGAAACGGTCACCCGGCAACCGTCCGCCGTATGGGCCTCAAGCGCGGTATGGGCTTTAAACAGGCTGAGTGGGGGCGGTCCCCAACGGCCCGCCACCACTCATCCCCCCAATGCGTGTAAAGGATCAACAGGCCCGGCGTCCAAGAAGTTATCCCCGTTCGCAAACACCGGCACCGACCTTCACACATTCATGATTGTGCCACATCTAATGATTTTGTGAAATGCAGAGGATGTTACTTTTCGGTAGAAGTCCGCCGGGTCGCCATTTTGCCCCCGTACCGTACCCTTGCGGCCCAGATCAGAGCCAGGCCAACCACAAAACAGAGCACTGCCGTGTAATTGATCACAAACTGGATGGAACCCAGCTCCGGGGGGATCAGGGGAAACAGCAGGCTCAGGCCAATGGCAACCGAGCCGATGGCCAGCAGGAGGGCCGCCAGCCGGACCAGCCGGGGGAGGGTGCTTCGGCAGGCGCGGCACATTGCGGGCAGCAGAACCAGTGCTACATAGGCCGGGTAGGCGCGCCCGGCGGCAGCGTAGTACTCCACGAGCACCTCATTGGGCCCGTCAGCAGCGGACAGTGCGCTGAGGCCTGCCGAAGAGCCTGCCGTATCCATCATCAGGAACACAGCCACCACCACCAGCGAGACCAGCCCCAGCACGGACATGCCGATCCGCCCGGTGATCAGCCGGTAGCCGTCGGCGGCATCGAACCCCTTGGTGATCCGGATGCCTACGAAGTAGATGGCGGCGAAGATGACGAAGCGGAGCAGGAGGTTGGCTGCGTTGACTCCGCCCATAGCCTGGTCGATGGCGAGATAGGGACCCTCGATGCTGAGGAGGATGGCCAGGGCCATCAGCGCGAAGATGTAGAAAAGGGAGCGGTTCTGCCCCCGGACGGCGCTGGGCACACGGGCTGCCGCCACCACAACGCAGACGGCCAGTGTTGACCACTGAAGAATTGCGATCATCCCAGGTTCTCCCAGATTTTTTCGGTTTGTTCCTGGTCATGTTCGTGCCGGCGCAGGGCCCGGCCGAGGGCCTGAAGCCGCTCTCCGGCCAGTGTGGTCAGCTCTCCGTCGGAGAGGCTGGCCAGGGCGTCCTGGCGGGCTCCGGGTGCCCAGCCTGCCTCGGCCTCCGTGACCAGGCCCGTGGCCACCAGGCCGTTGGCCGGTCTGACGCCGGCGGCCAGGGAAGTGGCCACCGCCAGTTCGGGTGCCAGCCGGTTCGCGGTCAGCTGGGCCGAGTAGTTCTGCGGGGCGATTCCGGTGGCCTCGGAGACACGGTGCCGCAGCTCGCCGTCGTCGATTGCCTCCACCCAGTTCTTCACCGAGGTGGCATGCGGGGGCGGCTCCAGGGCCGGCGCGTCCGTCCCGGGCACTTCCAGAGCCGGCGCTCCGGACGGTGTGCCCGCCGGTGCGCCGACTGAGCGCGCCAGCAATGCCCGCAAGAGGTCCGGTGTGGCGATCTGGCTGACCAGTTCGGACCTGGTGGGCTGCGGGGCCGGTTCCGCCAGGGAACTGTAGGCATCAAAAGCAGCCAGGGCAGAGAGCGGATTAACGTTGTAGGCGCGGCTGATGCTCACCACGGTTGATTCCGCCACCTTGCCGCGGACCAGTTGCTGCGCCAGGGTGGTCCGCTTGATTCCGGAGACCCGGCAGATGTCTGAGGTGCTGGTATCCGGGGCGATCCCTTGCAGCCAGCGTTGGAACACCTTGGCGGAAATGGGCATTAAGGGCTCTCTGCAGAAC
>NZ_QAIQ01000231.1 GCF_003061105.1 Arthrobacter sp. HMWF013 | reverse complement strand
TTCTTGCGCTGCTCGGCATTCCGGCCCTCCACCTGGCCCTGCGCGGATGCGATGGCCCGGGAAACCAGCTTCGATTCGAGCGCCACATCATCGGGAACCGAACTGTTCATCAGCCGCTCGGCGGCACCGGAATTGAAGAGCCTCATGAGGTCGTCGGTCAGGGAAAGGTAGAAGCGCGATTCGCCGGGATCGCCCTGGCGTCCGGAGCGCCCACGCAGCTGGTTGTCGATGCGGCGTGACTCGTGCCGTTCAGTTCCCAGCACGTACAGGCCGCCGAGCTCCAGCACTTCCTCGTGTTCGTCCTTGACGGCCTGCTTGGCCGCCTCCAGGGCAGCGGGCCAGGCGGCCTCGTACTCCTCGGAGTTCTCCTGCGGGTCCAGTCCCCGCTTGGCCAGTTCCGCCACTGCGGTGAACTCGGCGTTGCCGCCCAGCATAATGTCAGTGCCTCGGCCTGCCATGTTGGTAGCTACTGTAACTGCGCCCTTGCGCCCTGCCTGCGCGACGATCGCCGCTTCACGGGCGTGGTTCTTGGCGTTGAGGACCTCGTGCCTGATACCTTCCTTGGCCAGGAGCCCGGAGAGGTATTCACTCTTTTCAACGCTCGTGGTGCCCACCAGGATCGGCTGGCCCAGTTCGTGCCGCTCGGCAATGTCCTTCACGACGGCGTCGAACTTCACTTTTTCGTTCTTGAACACGAGGTCCGACTGATCGATCCGCTGCATGTCCCTGTTGGTGGGGATGGCCACCACACCGAGCTTGTAGGTGCCCATGAACTCCGCAGCCTCGGTTTCGGCCGTACCGGTCATGCCCGCCAGCTTGGAATACATGCGGAAGTAGTTCTGGAGCGTCACGGTGGCCAGGGTCTGGTTCTCGGCCTTGATCTCGACGGCTTCCTTGGCCTCGATGGCCTGGTGCATGCCCTCGTTGTAGCGGCGTCCGGCGAGGATGCGGCCAGTGTGTTCGTCCACGATGAGGACTTCGCCGTCGAGGATCACGTAGTCTTTGTCGCGCTTGAAGAGTTCCTTGGCCTTGAGGGCGTTGTTCAGGAACCCGATCAGGGGCGTGTTCGCCGACTCGTAGAGGTTCTGGATGCCAAGGTAGTCCTCCACCTTTTCGATCCCGCTCTCCAGAACGCCGACCGTACGCTTCTTTTCGTCGGCCTCGTAGTCCTCGCCGAGCTTCAGCCGCTGCACGACCTTCGCGAATTCGCTGTACCACCGGTTGGTGTCGCCCTGGGCAGGGCCCGAAATGATCAGCGGCGTGCGGGCCTCATCGATCAGGATGGAGTCAACTTCGTCGACGATGGCGAAGTGGTGGCCGCGTTGGACCAGTTCAGATTTGTCCCACGCCATGTTGTCCCGCAGGTAGTCAAAGCCGAACTCGTTGTTGGTGCCGTAGGTGATGTCAGCGGCGTACTGTTGGCGGCGGACTGCGGGATCCTGGTTGGACAGGATGCAACCGCTGGTCAGGCCCAGGAAACGGTAAACACGGCCCATGAGGTCGGACTGGTACTCGGCGAGGTAGTCGTTCACCGTGATGACGTGGACGCCGTTTCCGGTGAGGGCGTTGAGATACGCCGGCGCCGTGGCCACGAGGGTCTTTCCTTCACCGGTTTTCATTTCGGCGATATTGCCCAGGTGCAGCGCGGCACCACCCATCAGCTGGACGTCAAAGTGGCGCATGCCCAGGGTTCGGGACGAGGCCTCCCGCACGGCGGCGAAGGCCTCAGGAAGGAGCTCGTCCAACTGCGCCCCATCCTGGTATCGGGCACGGAGGTGGTCGGTTTCCTCGCGGAGTTCGGCGTCCGTGAAGGTTTTGAACGAGTCTTCCAGAGCATTGATGGAGTCGGCATAGTTCCGCAGTTGCCGCAGGGTTTTTTTGTCACCCGTGCGGAGAAGTTTTTCGATAAGTGATGCCACGTGAAGATACTCCCAGTCTTATGCCGCCGATTCTGGCGTTTTTAGTCTACGGGAGAGACACAGGCCACGCGGCCGGTGTTCCCTGAGAGCGGAGCGGACCGGAACGGCTGGTGCAGGGCTGCCGCGAGGGAACCGGCGAGGTCCCCGGCCTGGCTGACCACGATGCCGTCCAGCCCCAGCCATGCGGCCATCAGTTCAAGTTCTGCAGCGAGCTCGACGGCGGTCCGTGGCGGCGCGTCAGGCTCGGCATATGCCGACCTGACCAGCAGTTTGCCGGCTGCGCGGTCTGCCTTGAGGTCCACCCGCGCCACGATGGCCTCACCCAGGAGGAAGGGCAGGACGTAGTACCCGAAGCGGCGGCGATGCTCCGGGGTGTAGATCTCAATCCGGTAGTGGAAGCCAAAGAGCTCCTCAAGCCTGCGCCGTTCAAAAACCAGGGAGTCGAAGGGACTGAGCAAAGCGCGCCCCGCTGCCCGCCGCGGAATTCTGGCTTCCGTGTGCAGGAACACCTGCCTGTCCCAGCCAGGCACAGTGACCGGCTCGAGCCGCCCGATGCTGACCAGGTGCTCCACGGAAGACGCGGCAGCCTTGACCGGCGTGCGGAAGTAATCGGCGAAGCACTTCACCGTTCCAATGCCATGGGCTTGTGCGGCCGCATCGATGAGCCGGTGCATGGCCTGGACCGGGTCCGGTGCCTCCTCTAATGACAAGCCGGGCGGCAACACCCTGGACGTCAGCGCATACCGCCGCTCGAACTGCTCTGTCCTCGATGCCGAGGAGATCAGCCCCGCCTCGAACAGATATTCAAGAACCCTTTTAACGGCGTTCCAGTTCCAGCCCCAGTTCTCGTCCCGCCGTACCTCCACATGCCCGATGCCCGCCGTGAGTTCGGCTGCCGTCATGGCCCGACCCAGGGACAGCGTGTCCAGGACCTTGCCGGCCACGTCATCACGAAGTTCCGGGTCCATGGCTGCCGCACCAACCCACTTCCGCTTTTGCCACAAAAGAAGGTCCTGGAAGTGCTCCGGCCGGATGAAGCTTGCCTCGTGGGCCCAGTACTCCATCATGCGGCGGGGCTGCGAACCGGACATCCGCGCCAGGATGGTGCGATCGTAGTTGCCCAGCCTTGAGAAGAAGGGGAGGAAGTGGCTCCTGGCGAGCACATTGACGGAATCGATCTGGACCAGCTGGAGCCGGGCAAAGGTACGGCCCACCGTCCGTGAGGTCACGGGGCCGGCGGGCCGTCCTTTGTCGAGTCCCTGAGCTGCCAGTGCGATCCGCCGGGCCTGTCGAAGGCTCAGCGTTGCTGGCACGTCAGTCCTTTCCTACAGGGCTAGGCGCCCTTGACTTGTGCAGCCTCATCACCGGAACGGTAAGCAAGGATTTTCTCTTCGATGGCAGTTTCCCCCGGTTCGCACTCGTGGTCCAGGGTGATCACGCCGTAGGTCCAGCCGCGTCGGCGGTACACGACGGAGGGCGTATTGGTGGCCTTATCCACGAAGAGGTAGAAATCGTGGCCGACGAGCTCCATGTTGTCCACGGCGTCGTCGAGCGTCAGTGAAGCGGCGGGGAAGACTTTGCGCCGAATCAGAACCGGCGAATCGCCGGCCGGAATGTCGTTCTCAACCTCATAGGGTGAGCGTTCAACAGGTGCTGCCTGCGGCTCCTGGCGGTGACTCGCCTCAACGTAGAGGGGTTCGTTGGCGCTGGCGGGTTCGAGTTCGGCCGTCGCTTCGCGGACGGCTTTGGGTGTATGCCGCCCGTGGTGGACCTTCTTGCGGTCCTTGGCACGGCGGAGACGCTCAAGGAGCTTGTTGTATGCGAGATCGAACGCAGCGAATTTATCTGCGGCGCTGGCTTCGGCGCGGATCACGGGCCCCCGGCCCAGAACCGTCACTTCGACGGTGAGCTGGTCCCCGGTCTGGCGTGCATTCGTTTCCTTGGAAACTTTCGCGTCCACGCGCTGGACCTTGTCGCCCAGTGACTCAATCTTTGAGATCTTCTCACCGGCGTATTCGCGGAATCGGTCTGAGACCGTCAGATTTCGTCCGCTGATCATAAACTCCATGGTGCCCTCCAAATGACTTCGGTGACACGACGGCGGCACATTCCAGGAGCCGATCTGCTTGACAGTCGAGCCCCTTTCCGAGCCGCTATCGAAAGGTACAACTTGTTCTTGGTACCCACAACCGACGTTAGTTCATAGCCCCCCGTTATTCATCCTTTATTCGTTTATTTTTTTCTAAGACAGGTGGCTTTCCGCGGGCTCCCGCGGGTGCCGCTTCGCCGCCAGCTGAATCGGGCGGGCGTGTCGCCGCGAGCACCACAGCGCCTGCCACAACGGCGCCGCTGAGGTGGAGCGCACGGGCCGCCTCAGCGAGCGTCGCACCGGTAGTGAGCACGTCATCGACGATGATGCACCGACGCCCGGCAACCCTTGAGCGCCTGTTTCCCCGTACTTTCATGGAGCCCCTGACACGCCGGGCCCTCGCACCGCGGCCGAGGCCCTTCTGGCCGCCCGGCAGCTGTTCCATCACCGTCCGGCGCCGGGACTTGCGGAGGACATCCAGCACCGGAACACCGCCGGCTGAGTATGTCCGTCCCCATGCCGCCAGCAGCAGATGGACGGGGCTGAAGCCTCTCCTGACGAACGCTGTGGTACTGCTGGGCACCGGCACCAGGCACACATCATCGAGGCCCTCGGCCGCGGCGGCTATGCCTCGTCCGAGTCCTTTGGCCAACACCGACGTGAGCTGGTGCTGGCCGTGGCTTTTGAACGACAACAGGGCCTGTGCCAGCTCCTCTCGATAAGCCCCCGCCGCGACCACGGGAAGGATGATGCCGCCGTCGACGTTCATCAGTGCAGGCGCCTGCTCCTCTGCCCTGTAAGGGTGCTTCGTGAGCAGCCGGACCTGACGGTCGCAGGCGACGCAGAGCGCCAGGTCCTCGGCACCACAACAGACGCAGTCCACCGGCACGGCCAGTGCCAGGATTTCGGAGCCGGCGGCCGCCAGGAATTCGGCAGCCTTCAGCCACCTCCGGTGGTGTCCTCCGCGGTGCTTGGCGGACACGAGCGGGCGCGGAACGAGATCGGGATCTGCAGCGGCTCTCACTCCCCCAGCGTTGCGTAGCCAGCGCTCACCGGGAAGACCTGACAGCGTCTATGTGGAAACGCCGTATTGGGGGTGGTGGTTTGCGGGCGTACGCTACCCGGCGAAGGAAGGGTCGATCGGTCCTTTGAGCTGGGGCGACCAGCCGTTCCCCAGCCGCTGGAAGACTCCTTCTGCCGACTGGCCGTAAATGTCCTCCACGCCGTTGCCGGCGCTCAGCCATACCAGCCCCGGCCAGGGAGCCAGCTGCTGAGGTTCTCCGGAGGTCAGGGACAGCAGTTCCGGGGTCACGTTCTCCGCTGCGGAGCCCTCCATGACGGCTACGGTGGTGTCGTTGACCCAGACTCCCTGATTTGGGTCACCGGTTGTCACCAGGGTGATGGGCGTGGTCAGTTCCCTGGGCGTGCCATCGGCATTCCTGATGATCCCGGCGATCTGAACCCTGGTTTTGCCGTTCTGTTCCGAAATCACCATGACCCGTACACCTTCGCGGGAGATCCGGAGATCCTTCACGGTCCGGCCGGCAAGCCAGGACGGCGCGAGTGTCACGGTGGGAACCGCGGCGCCCTCGGCCACGCCGTTGGGACGGTAGGCCACAACCTCCGTTGCGCCGTTGGCTCCGGGCCCGGCGGCCCAGACCCAGTCAAAAAGACTGAAGGAAGGGTGGGTGATGGTACTGCGCGTTGTCAGGGCCCGTGCGGGCTGGCCCGGAAGCATGCTGTAAAGCGTCGTCCGGCTTTCGTTCAGGAAAGCGACCGTCTGCGACACCGGGGATTCAGCCGGGAACCGGGGTCCGAGCGAGGAAACCGGCTGCATTTCCGGAAGCGGGGATACCCGGTTGTTCTCATACCGCACCAGCTCATTGCCGCTGACGGCGATCTGCCGGCCCGGCACGTTCTTGTCCCGCACCGGAGGCAGCACCGAGCCGTTGTCCTCAACCCGGACGAGGTCCTGGTTCGCGCGCAGTTCAACATTGACGACGTCGGGCTGGCTGCGGAACGTCATGGAAAGCTGCGTCTGCATCCGGAGCCGGTCCTCGGTGGATGCCTCCGTAAGCTCCTTGGCGCTGAGATCGACCTGCGCTGCTCCGGACACCACCGGAACCGATTCGCGGGCGAGTTTGATTCCTGAGGGGAAGGCGCTCACCACTGCGCCGCGCAGGTACGGCGCGGGGCCGGCGAGCAGGGCACTGGTCATGGCCTTGACGGTCTTGTTCTTGATGAACCACCGGACGTCCGGCACCGCGTAGGTGAAGCTGGGATCGTAAAAGTAGATGGGGTACGCGCCATAGATGACCTTGAAGGTCTCCTCCGGGATCGCGGTGCCGTCCGGGATGGCAGAAATCCGCCACTCGCCGTCGACCTGGGTGAGCGTGGCGGGAATGTTTTCGATTGTTCCCGCCGGAGTCTGCGTGGCGATTCCGTCAGCATCCACGCTGTAGGCGACGTCCAGCTGGTAGTTGTAGACATTTTCGACGTCGGTGCCCACCACCTTCGCTTCGCGGTAGACCAGGGCCCGCTGGTCAGGCTTCCACGCCACGGAGGCTGCCTGGGTGAGGTATTCCCGGGCAACGGCGTAGTCGCCCTCGTACCCGGTACCGGCGCGGTAGAAGTAGTCGATGATGCTCTCCGGAGCTGCCCCCGGCTGGGGAGCGGCCGGGAGGAACACCGGAGCGTTGAGGTTGCCGGCGCTGCCTTCGTCGCTCTTGCCCACGGGGCCGGACGTGGGAATACGGGCACAGGAGGCCAGGAGCAGGAGGACGGCCATCAGCACCAGCGCCTTCAGCGGTCCCCGCATGGTAGGTCCGGTCATGAAGACTCCTTCGGTGTGGCTGCTGCCCCGGACTGGCCCACGCTGGCGGCGGAGGCGCTGACGGGCACCGCCGGCCCGGGCGCCACGACCACCATCCTGTTCTCCTGCGGCACGCCGGGCAGGATGATCTCCTCCGGCTCGAGCTGGACGGGGGAACGCTCGATCTCCTCACCCTGCCGCAACGGAATGGTCAGCCGGAAGTTGGCTCCACTCCCCTTCTTCCCCCATGCCTGCAGCCAGCCGTTGTGCAGCTTCGTGTCCTCCATGGCAATAGACAGACCGAGGCCGCTGCCCCCCGTGGTCCGGGCACGTGCAGGATCGGCGCGCCAGAACCTGTCAAAGACCCGGGCAGCCTCGGCCGGGGTCATGCCGATGCCCTGGTCCCGGACAGCGATGCCCACGGCTGACTGGTTGGCCGCGACAGTGACAATGACCGGTTTGCCTTCCCCATGCTCCACAGCGTTAAGAATGAGGTTGCGCAGGATCCTGTCGATCCTCCTGGCGTCCATTTCGGCCACAATGCCCTCGGCCGGCGCGCGGAGTATGATCTCGGACCCGTATTCCGCTGCCACCGGAGCTGCCCCTTCAATGACGTGGGCGATGACCTGAAGGATGTCCTCGGGCTCGGCGTCCAGCATGGCAACCCCGGCGTCGAAGCGCGAGATTTCCAGGAGGTCCGCCAGCAGGGACTGGAACCTTTCCACCTGGTTGTAGAGGAGTTCAGCGGAGCGCTTGTTGATGGGGTCGAAATCGTGACGGGCGTCGTACAGCACTTCAGCGGCCATCCGGACCGTGGTCAGCGGAGTCCGCAGCTCATGCGAGACGTCGGAGACGAACCTCTGCTGCATCTGGGACAGTGTGGCCAGCTGCGTGATCTGCTCCTGGAGGCTGGCGGCCATGTGGTTGAATGACGCCCCGAGGCGGGCCACTTCGTCTTCACCTTTGACCACCATCCGCTCCTGCAGCTGGCCGGCAGCAAGCTTCTCCGACACCAGGGCAGCGTGGCTGACCGGGCTGACCACGTTCCGCGTGACGTACCAGGCGATCGCACCGATCATCAGGACCAGCACCGCCCCGCCGGCCAACAGGACACCCTGGATTTCGTCGAGGGTCTGCTGGGCGGTGTTGAGATCGTAAATCAGGTAGAGCTCGTACACGGTGCCGTTGAAGGTGACCTTGTTGCCCACCGCGATGCCGGGCCGGTCTTCGGTCCCCACCGGAATCACAGTGGAAGCCCAGTACTGGTCCTTGCCGGATTCCTGGACAGCCTTGCGGAGTTCCGGCGGGATGACGCTGACGGTCAGCTGGTCAGAGGCCCTGGACTCCACCCACCTGTTCCGGGGCTTGGTCTGCTCGGGCATCGCCTCAAAGACGTATCGCCGCTGGATGACCGAGCCCCTGCCCTCCACCGCGTTCAGGGTGTCATAAACCAGGGTGATGACGCTGGACTGGTCCGTGACCTGGGCGCCGTCGAAGGTGTCCTGGACCTGCTTGACGTTGTAACGGGTTTCAGATTCGGCCTGGGTCAGCCGCTCCTGGAAAAGGTTGTTGGCAATCTGGTTCGACAGGTAAGCGCCCACCGCCCCGAAGGACGTGACGGCCAGCATGAGTGTGGTGAGGACGGTCCGGAACTGCAGGGACCGCCGCCACCGGCGTTGCAGGGACTTGCCCAGGTAGCGGAGGGCCGGCAGGAGGCGGCGCAGTCCGATCGTGACAAGACGGGCCACCCGCAGGCCCACAATGATGCCGCGGCGCCGCCAGATCCTGGCCCGGAATGGAAGCCTGGCCAGTTCCGCGGCCAACGCATCAGTATGTTCGGGGGCCTTGGCTGCGGGGACGCCCGGTTCGCGGGCGTCTTCCGGTCCTGAAGGCTCAGGAACCTGCTTTGTAGCCGACACCACGAACCGTCAATACTACTTCCGGGGCTTCCGGATCACGTTCAATCTTTGACCGGAGGCGTTGTACATGGACGTTGACCAGCCGGGTGTCAGCCGCATGGCGGTAGCCCCAGACCTGCTCCAGCAACAGCTCCCGGGTGAACACCTGCCACGGTTTCCGGGCCAGCGCCACCAGGAGGTCGAATTCCAGCGGCGTCAGGGAAATCCGTTCGTCGGAGCGCTTTACGGTGTGGCCGGCAACATCAATGGTGATGTCGGCGATGCGCAGGGTTTCCGGAGCCTTCTGGTCACCGGGGCGCAGGCGCGCCCGGACGCGGGCAACCAGTTCGGCGGGCTTAAAGGGCTTGGGCACGTAGTCGTCGGCCCCTGATTCCAGCCCACGGACGACGTCGGACGTGTCCGATTTGGCGGTGAGCATCACGATGGGAACGTCGGACTCGGCGCGGATCTGCCGGCAGACCTCAATTCCGTCCACGCCCGGAAGCATGAGGTCAAGCAGCACGAGATCCGGCTTGGAAGAGCGGAAGATGTCAAGCGCTTGGCCGCCGTCGGCGCAAAAGACCGGATCGAAGCCGTCATTGCGGAGAACAATCCCGATCATCTCGGCCAGCGCCTCGTCATCGTCTACTACCAGAATGCGTGCCTTCATAGTTATATGTTCCCTTATTGAACAGGCTTTGTCCTGCTCAACGCCCTGTACGGCATGGCGCATGCTATGACGCCCGACGCCGGAACTATAGGCTGGCAGGACGCGGACAGTGCCGCGCCGGGGGAAGGAACAGGTTGTCACACCAGGATCCGAATATGCGGCCGCCGCAGGACGACGGCCGGCCTTCGTGGGGCCAGGCGCCATCTGGCCAGCCCCCATGGGTGCCACCGCAGAACCCTTCCGGCGGACCTCCCACGGTTCCCGGCGGCCCCGCACAGGTTCCCTGGGGCAGTGCGCCCGGATGGGGCACACCACCGGGCGCTCAGCCCGCATGGGGCCAGCCCCCGCAGAACCCCGCCGGCGGCCCGCCGCCGTACGGCCGGCCCCGTTATGTTGCGCCGCCCAAACCCGGCATTGTCCCGCTCCGCCCGCTGATGTTCGGCGAAATCCTGGACGGTTCATTCCAGGCCATCCGGGGCAACGCCAAGGCAATGCTGGGGGCGGCACTGCTCGTAAACTCGTTCGCGGCGGTGCTGGCGGCCGTCCTCACGACGTTCACCGCCACCTCGGCTGCATCGATCGAAACCTGGGCGGAGGGGCTGACGGAGCAGGACCTGCTCTCTTTTGTGGTCTCTTTCGCCGGAGGGGTCCTGCTCGTTTCGGTGCTGACCATTTTCCTGTCCGCGGTGCTCCAGGGTGCCATGGTTGTTCCGGTGGCCCGGTCCGTACTGAACCGCTCCACGGGCTTCGGGCAGATGTGGAAACTGGCGCGCTCCCGCGTGTGGCCCCTGGTCCGCCTGGCCGCCCTGCTGCTCGCCGGCGGACTCCTGGCGGTACTGCTCTTCGTGGCCTTGGCGGTGCTGCTCATCAGCACGGTGGGAGCTGCAGGGGCTCTGGTGCTGATCCCCCTTGGCCTGTTGTACATCGTTCTTTTCATCTGGATCTACATCAAACTGATGGTTGCTCCGGCCGTGGTTGTTGTGGAGGAACTGGGCGCGCTGGACAGCCTGAGCCGATCCTGGCAGCTCACACGCAACAACTGGTGGCGGCTCCTGGGCATCACACTGGTGGTGAGCATCATGGTGGGCGTCATTTCGCAGGTGGTCATGATTCCCGTATCCCTGCTCTCCAGCTTTTACAGCACGGTGGTTTCGCCGCACGGCGGGCCCGATCAGGCGATGACGACAGCCATCATCGTCGGCATTGCCACTGCGGTCATCGGCGCCCTCATCGGCGCAGTGGGATTCGCCTTCCAGACCTCCGTCATGGCGCTGCTGTACCTCGACCTCAGGATGCGGTGGGACGGCCTGGACATTGCCCTGCTGAGGCTGCTCGAATCCGGCGCCGACCCCGACGGCGTTCCCGGCCGGGGGGTACCGGTCTTTAGCGG
>NZ_QAIQ01000230.1 GCF_003061105.1 Arthrobacter sp. HMWF013 | reverse complement strand
TCCCCGCGCAGCGCAGTAGATGCGGTTCAGCGCAGGTGCGTGTACGACGCCGGCCAGCCAGACGCCGTCGGGATCCGCCACTGCCACCGAGGTGGCGTAGTAAACGATGTCGCGGATGAAGTTGGTGGTGCCGTCCAGCGGGTCGATGGACCAGCGGTAGCCGCTGGGTTCCGTTGGGCGCGTGGTGCCATGTTCCTCGCCGGTGATGGTGTCCTGCGGCCTGGCAGCGGTGATCGCATTCCTCACCGCGTTCTCAGCGGCCACGTCGAAGGCTGTGACCCAGTCACCTGAGTCACCTTTGTTGCTGACTTCCAAAGCATCGCCGTTCCGTGAGGCCAGGACGGCGGCGCCCGCAGCAGCGGCGCGCCTGGCCACCCCAAGCAGCCCGGTGACGGGCTCCGGATGGTTCATTCGGCTTCCTGCTTCGTTTGGCTGGCTGCAGCTTCGCCGGCGTCAGCTGCATCTGCAGCGGCAGCCGGTCCGTTCGCCAGCAATTCCCGGAAACCGTCCTCGTCCAGCACGGGAACCCCCAATTGCTCGGCCTTGTCCAGTTTGGTCCCGGCGTTTTCACCGGCCACCACATAGCTGGTGTTTTTCGACACCGAACCGGCGGCTTTGCCTCCCCTGACCAGGATGGCTTCCTTGGCTTCGTCGCGGCTGAAGTTCGGCAGCGAGCCCGTCACCACGATGGTCAGGCCTTCGAGGGTGCGCGGTGTGGACTCATCACGTTCGTCCTCCATGCGGACCCCGGCTGCCGCCCAGTGGTCGATGATTTCCAGGTGCCAGTCCTCGGCGAACCATTCCTTGAGCGCTGCGGCGATGGTGGGACCCACCCCGTCCACATGGGCCAGGTCCTCCTCCGACGCATTCCGGATGGCATCCATGGTGCCGAAGGCCTGGGCAAGCGCCCGTGAGGCCCGGGGGCCAACGTGCCGGATGGAAAGCGCCACCAGCAGGCGCCAAAGCGGCTGGGCCTTGGCCTTTTCCAGTTCCTGGAACAGCTTCACGGTGGTGGCTGTCGGTTTTGACGGCGACTTGGCTGTGCCCTTGCTGTAGAAATACGGCACGAGTTCGAACTCGCCGGTTGCCACTCCCTTTGAGCGCTTCTCCCGGCGGATCCTGACGTTGGCCAGATCCTCGGGGGTGATATCGAACAGGGCTGCCTCGGTGGTCAGCGGCGGCACTTCCGGCTCTGCCGGCTGGGTGAGTGCGATGGCGGCCTCCCAGCCAAGGGCCTCGATATCGAACGCCCCGCGGCCGGCGAGGTGGAACACACGTTCCCGCAGCTGCGCCGGGCAGGACCTGGCGTTGGGGCAACGGATATCCACGTCCCCTTCCTTGCCTGGGGCAAGGGGGGTTCCACAGGAGGGGCATTCGGTGGGCATGACAAAGTCCCGCACCGGCGGATCCTGCTGATCGCGAAGTGCAAGCACGGGACCCACGATTTCGGGAATGACGTCGCCTGCCTTCCGCAGCACCACGATGTCGCCGATTTTCACGCCCTTGGCCTTGACCACGTCCTGGTTGTGAAGGGTTGCCATTCCTACTGTGGACCCTGCCACTTTGACGGGTTCCATGACGCCGAACGGGGTCACCCGGCCGGTGCGCCCCACGTTGACGGCGATGTCGAGCAGCTTGGTGTGGACCTCTTCGGGCGGGTACTTGTACGCGACGGCCCAGCGCGGCACGCGGGTGGTGTAACCCAGGGCGCGTTGGGTGGCCAGATCGTCAACCTTGACCACAATGCCGTCGATTTCGTGCATCAGGCTGTGCCGTTTATCGCCGTAGCGCTTGATGAAGGCCAGGATTTCCTGGAGGCTGCCAAGTACCTCGAAATACGGGCTGACGGGGAGGCCCCACTGCTGCATCACGGCGTAGGTCTCGGACTGGCTCCGGGTCTCCAGCCCTTCGCGTGCACCGATGCCGTGAACAAACATCTTCAACGGACGTTTCGCAGTTTCCGCGGGGTCCTTCTGCCGGAGGGAGCCTGCGGCGGCGTTCCGGGGGTTGGCCAGCGGCGCCTTGCCGGCCTCGATCAGGGCCTCATTAAATTCCGCGAACGCCTTGGACGGAATAAAGACCTCGCCCCGGACTTCCATTTCCGGCGGAAAGCCGGTCCCGGTCAGTTCCTGCGGGATTTCCTTGATGGTGAGCACATTGTGGGTGATGTCCTCCCCCGTGGTGCCATCCCCGCGTGTGGCTGCCCGGACCAGTTTGCCGTCGCGGTACAGCAGGCTGACGGCCAGGCCGTCGATCTTCAGTTCCGTCAGCCAGGCAGGCTGGCCGGCGCCGTTCCCGATTTTCGCGACGGATGCCTCGGCCTTGGTGATCCATGCCTCCAGCTCCTCGAGCGAGAACACATCTTCGAGGCTGTACATGCGCTGCAGATGTTCGACGGCGGCGAACGCGGCTGAGACTTCGCCGCCCACCTCCTGCGTGGGCGAGTCGTTGGACACCAGTTCCGGGTGGAGCGCCTCGATCTCCTCAAGGCGGCGGAAAAGTGTGTCGAATTCAGCATCCGAGACCAGGGGTTCGTCTTCCTGGTAGTACGCGAACCTGTATTTCCTGACCAGATCAGCGAGGTTTTCGTATTCCTCCCGCACTGACCCGGAGGGAACGGCGTCCTGCTCCGGAGAGTCCTGGGTGCTGGCGATGGTGTTCCCTGCGGTGCCTGATGCTGTGCTCACAAACCTATCTTGCCTTACTCCCGGCGGCTCCAGCCTTCACCGGCTGCATCGGCCCTTCCCGACGCCGGAGACAGGTTAAAGCCGAAGGGCCCGGACACTGTGCTGTGTCCGGGCCCTTGCGGTGAATGCTTGGGTGCTGCTGGCTAGCGTGAAGCCTGGTCCTGCTCGTTGGCGTTCTGGGTGGCCTTCTGGCCGGCGTCCTTCAGCGCCTGGATGACCTGGTTCAGCGCGCTGGTGTGGGTTCCGTGCCATTCGCTGCGGAAGTGCTTGGCGTCCGGGCCTTCCCACGTGGTGCTGTCCAGGAGGCGGGCCAGGTTGGTCCGCTGCTGCTCGATCTGGTCGGCACCGTTCTGCAGCTTGGTGCCGAGGGTCCTGAGCTGCTCTACATCTGCGCCCCAAATAGCCATCTGTTTTCTCCTCATTTTCTTGGATCCGAACGGTGTCGGCATCCCCAACGGCCTCCGGCTGATCCGGAAGATCCAGTACCTAGAACCTATCCCGGCCCCCAAACACTGTCGATGGGGACCGCTGCCCATACAGCCCTCCCCAGTGCACGAAGCGGGTCAGGGCAAGAGCGGGGCCCGTGTACGAGGCGGCTTAGTGCGAGGCGAACCGGTTCCGGCCCCACCAGGCGAACGCGAGGCCGGCAGCGCCCACCAGCAGCACCCCGGCCATGATGGCCAGCAGTCCGGCGCTGCCGAAGAGGCCGCCGCCGTCGTTCCGCGACACGGCTGCCGCCTGGGTAGGTGTGGCCGATTTAGTGATGGGTTTGTTCCAGTTCGATTCGGTGGAGGGTCCGGTGGCGGACGGCGAAACGCTGGCTGGGGTGCTGGTGGGAGAGGCCGACGCCGTCTCCTCAGTGGGCGTATCGCCGGGTTCCGGAGCGAGGGTGGGAACCGGAGCGGGGGCCGGCTCTGCGGTCACTGGTGCCGGCGCGGGCGCGGGCGGTGCCGGCGCGGGCGCCGGGGGCTCCTCGGTGGGCCTGGGATCCGGTTTCCCGGGGTTGCCGGGCGGCGTCTTCTGGTCATCGGCGTCGACGAGGACCATATCGCAGGCCAGCAGGCACGTGGGGGTTGGCTCACTCGTTTCGGCGTGCGCCGGAACCGCCGCCGAAAGCCCTACCGAGAGCGCCAGCACCGTTCCGGCCACCGACGCGGACACGTCGCGGAGCACAGAGGAGGATCGGGTCATGGGTTACCTTTTCGACGGCGCGCGGCCCCCACCGCGGCAAACTTGTGTTTCCCGTAGTCTGCTACAGCCGCCGCGGGGCCGCAAATCCCGCAGGATTCACGGCCCCGCCGGCGTAACCGCTGTCAGTCCCTGTTTTCAGGTGGCAAGGCGACCTGCAGTTTCCGGGCTTTGCCACGTCCCACGATGTAGCCGCGGCCTGGAATGAACTCCGGGCTGATCCTGCCCAACGACGTGTTCAGCAGGCTGTCGCCTTCGATGTCACCCGGGTTGAGCAGCAGGCCTCGGCGCCCCGATTTGAAGGGCTGCGACAAGGACCAGGCAGAGGACCAGGTGGAGGTTTCGGACTCGCCGACCACCCACTGATCAGCCTTGAGCGACGCCGTCACCAGCTGCGAGACGCCCGATTCGGCGATCGAATCGGTGAACTCGGTCAGGCCTTCGATGAAGATCGCCACCTTGCCGGGATTCCCGGTGGAGTGCTCAATCAGGTCCTCGACGACGTCGGCCAGATCGTCTGCCCCCACCACCGAACGGTTCCAGACCGGGAGGGATGCCACGGCGGAGCGGCGTGAACCGATGTAGACCAGTTCCGTGTCCGGGTTGGACCGGCGCAGGGCGTAGGCGAGGCTGACCAGCGCAACCGTCCGGCCTGCCCCGGGAGGCCCTGCCAGAAGCAGGGAACCCTGGGCCATGATCCCGGCCGGCTCGAGAGTTTCGTCGTCGACGCCGATAACCGGCAAATCCGGGCTTCCCGCGGGGAGCATGTCCAGGTC
>NZ_QAIQ01000229.1 GCF_003061105.1 Arthrobacter sp. HMWF013 | reverse complement strand
TACCTACCTCCTGCAGACAGCCGAGAAAGGCATCTCCTGGCTTCGACTCGTAGCCCACGGCCGGGCCGGCCACGGCTCGCAGATCAACACCGACAACGCAGTGACCCGCCTGGCCGCGGCGGTGACCCGGATCGGCGAATACAAGTGGCCCATCGAGCTGACCCCCACCACCCGCCAGTTCCTGGACGGTGTGACAGAACTCACCGGCGTCGAATTCGATCCGGATAACCCTGACCGCCTGTTGGACCAGCTCGGCACGGTGGCCCGGTTCGTGGGAGCCACCCTGCAGAACACCACCAACCCCACACTTCTCAAGGGCGGCTACAAGCACAACGTCATCCCCGAATCAGCCGAGGCGCTGGTGGACTGCCGCACACTGCCCGGCCAGCAGGACCACGTCCTGGAGGTCGTACGGGAGCTGGCAGGCACCGGCGTCGAGGTCAGCTACGTGCACAACGACGTCTCACTTGAGGTCCCGTTCGCCGGAAACCTGGTGGACTCCATGATCGACGCCCTGCACTCCGAGGATCCCGGGGCCAAGGTTCTGCCCTACACACTCTCCGGGGGAACGGACAACAAGTCGCTCAGCCGGTTGGGCATCACAGGCTACGGCTTCGCTCCGCTCCAACTGCCGGCCGACCTGGATTTCACCGGCATGTTCCATGGCGTGGATGAAAGGGTTCCGGCCGACTCCCTGAAGTTCGGCGCCCGCGTGCTGAACACCCTTCTCACCAACTACTGAGGAAGCCGGCCATGACTCCCGAAGAAGTGCTCCCGGAACCGCTGATCGAGGCCATCCGCGGGCGGGCTGCAGGCTACGACCGGGACAACGCATTTTTCGCGGAGGACCTTGAGGAGTTGACGGCTGCCGGCTATCTCACAATGTTTGTACCCGTGTCCGACGGCGGTCTGGGCCTGGGGCTCGAGGCGGCGGCCCAGTGCCAACGGAGGCTCGCAACGGCGGCCCCGGCCACCGCACTGGCCATCAACATGCATCTGGTGTGGACCGGCGTCGCGCAGGTACTGGCAGCCCGCGGAGACGATTCACTGGACTTTGTTTTGCGCGAGGCCGGTCAGGGGGAAGTCTTTGCTTTCGGTAACTCCGAGGCAGGCAACGATTCGGTCCTCTTTGATTCAAGGACCATGGCCGTAGCACTTCCGGGCGGGGGCTACAGCTTTACCGGGACGAAGATCTTCACGAGCCTTTCGCCGGCGTGGACCCGGCTGGGGATCTTCGGCAAGGACAGCCAGGGGCGGGATGGCCAGGGCGAACTGGTCCACGGGTTCATCACCCGGGAAACCCCCGGGTACCGGATCCTGGACGACTGGGACACCCTCGGAATGCGCGCCAGCCAGTCCCACACCACGGTCCTGGCCGGCGCGGAGGTGGGCCCGGACAGGATCTTCCGCAAGCTGCCCGTTGGGCCGGCCCCGGACCCCCTGATTTTTGCCATTTTCGCCTGCTTCGAATCCCTCCTCGCCGCCGTGTACACCGGCATCGGCGAGCGGGCACTGATACTGGGCGTGGAGGCCGTGAAGCGTCGGACATCGATGAAGAACGGCGGCAGGAGCTACTCCCAGGATCCGGATATCCGCTGGAAAGTGGCGGAGGCTGCCATGGCGATGGACAACCTCTACCCGCAATTACAGGCCGTGACCCGCGATGTCGATGCGCTCACCGACCACGGGCCCCAGTGGTTCCCCAAGCTCGTGGGGCTGAAGGTCAACGCGACAGAGACAGCGCGCCGCGTCGTGGACCTGGCAATCCGCGTGAGCGGCGGGTCCAGTTACTTCCGCGGCTCGGAACTCGAACGCCTGTACCGTGATGTGCTCGCCGGAATGTTCCATCCATCGGACGATGAATCGGCTCACAACACCGTGGCGAACGCCTGGCTGGGAGCGCTGGAGGCCTAGACGGTCCGCTGGACCTGCATGACGCGCCGACGCAGCCAGAAACGCCTGCCGCCACCCAAATACAGCTTGCTGCGTTCCAGTTCCCACTTGCCGTATTCGGAATGCTCCACGAGCCGGCGGCGCGCTTCAGGCAGCGAATCGACAGGACTGACCGTCAGTACGAGGTACTCGTACTGAGTGAGAAAGTCCCGTTCCCGTTGGACCGAGCTGGTCAGAAAATGTTCCTTCATTGCTCTCCATTTTCGTCCTTTTCCGGCTAACGTGAAGTCATGAGCATCGATCCGCGTGTCGCGCTTCAATCCTTGACCACCGCTTTGGAAGAACACCTTATAGCAGCATCCAACCGACGCGGAGATGGGGATCCTGCCGTTGAAGCCGCGTTTTTCGCGGTGGCGGATGCCTTCGAGGTTTATGAAGACGCAATCTACGAGGCTTATAGCGAAGTCACACCCCTCCAGGTCTTTGATGATGAAGAAGACGAGGACGAAGACGAGGAATCCGGTGTTGACGACGAGGACCTGGAGATCGTCGAAGACTGAATCGTCTCTCCCCTTGCCGGCTGATCAGGCGGGCAGGGACACATCCTCAAGGGCCCTGGCAATTTCCGGGGGCAACCGGGTCAGTTGGGCAGCAAGGATTTCCTTCGCCTGGACCGGCGTCCGGGGTCCGACGATCGCGGTAGCGACCCCATGCTGTGCCAGTAGCCAGCTCAGCGACACGTCCAGCGGAGTCCTCCCCAACCCCTTTGCGGCCATTGCCACTGCCTCCACAACACTTGAGGGCTGGGCCGCCAGGTAAGCCTCCACATAGGGTGCCAACTCGTTCCGCGATGCGCGGGAATCTGCAGGGATACTGCTGCGGTACTTACCGGTCAGGACGCCGCGGCCCAGCGGCGCCCACGCCATCAGGCCGAGCCCGGCATCTTCGACGGCGGGAATAAGCTCCGCCTCAGGGTTCCGGTGCAGCAGCGAATACTCGGCCTGTGCGGCAACCAGCGGAAACCCGGCCACTGCGGCTGCCTTGGCGCTCTGCCAGCCGTTGAAATTCGAAATTCCCACATATCGGGCCCGTCCGCTGCGGAGCGCAAATTCCAGGGCGGACAGCGTTTCGTCCAAGGGGACATTGCCGTCCCAAGCCTGCGCGAACCAGAGATCCACGTAGTCGGTCCCCAGCCGCGCAAGGCTGGCGTCCAGGCCGGTCAGCATCGCATTACGCGATGTGTCCACGGTGCGGCGGCCGTCCGACGTCGACACCCCCGCTTTGGTGGAAATGCAAAGTTCGGTGCGGGAAACGACGTCGCCCAGCAGGGAGCCGAGCATGGCCTCGGCCCGGCCCTCTGCGTAAGACGCCGCAGTATCAACGAGTTTTCCGCCACCTTCAACAAAGGTGCGCAGGATTTCGGTTGCGTCCTGCTCGTCGGTTTCACCGGCCCAGGACATGGTGCCGAGGGAGAGGGCGGAGACTCGCAATCCACTGTTGCCGACGTAACGCTGCTGCATAGCTGCAAGCTTACGGGGATTGACCTCCGGTCCATGACGTAGGGTCTTAGCGTGAACTGGTTTGAGGCGGCCCTGCTGGGCCTTGTGCAGGGACTGACCGAATTTCTTCCGATTTCATCAAGTGCGCATCTGCGGATTGTGGGGCAGTTCCTGCCCAATGCGGCCGACCCCGGAGCGGCCTTCACGGCCATCACCCAGCTGGGTACGGAAACCGCGGTGGTGGTCTACTTCTGGCGTGACATCGTCCGGATCGTCAAGGCGTGGGCCGGATCGCTAGCCGGTAAGGTGTCCCGGCAGGACCCGGATGCCCGGATGGGTTGGCTGGTCATTCTCGGCAGCCTCCCCATCGTGGTGCTCGGCCTCCTTTTCCAGGACCAGATCGAATCCGTCCTCCGCAGCCTGTGGCTCGTGGCCACCATGCTGATTGTCTTCGGGCTGATCCTGGCAGTGGCAGACGCGGTGGGTAAACAGGAACGCGACCTGACCCAACTGACCTACAAGCACGGCATCCTCTACGGGTTTGCGCAGGCCCTGGCTCTCATCCCAGGCGTTTCGCGCTCCGGCGGAACCATCACTGCGGGCCTGCTGATGGGCTACACCCGCGAGGCCGCTGCCCGCTATTCCTTCCTCCTTGCCATTCCTGCCGTCTTCGGCAGTGGCCTGTACCAGCTCTACAAGACGGTTTCCAAGGAGGGCATCAGCGGTCCGTACGGCCTCCCGGAAACTGCGCTGGCCACAGTCATCGCCTTCGTGGTGGGCTATGTCATCATTGGCTGGTTCCTCAAATTCATTTCCACCCGGAGCTACCGGCTCTTTGTGTGGTACCGCATTCTCCTGGGCATGGCCCTCTATCTCCTGCTCGGTTTCAATGTCATCAGCGCCTAGCACTAGGCTTGGTCTGTGAAATCCTGGACCTCCCGCCCTGTCCCCGTGCTGCCCGGCACCATGCCTGCCCTCCGGCTTTTCGACACAGCCCAAGGCAGTGAAGTGGCACTCCCGTCCGGCGGGGAGCAGTCCATGTACGTCTGCGGAATCACCCCCTACGACGCCACCCACATGGGCCACGCCGCCAGCTACGTGGCATTCGACCTCCTGAACAGGGCATGGCGCGACGCCCGTCAGCAGGTCTCCTACGTGCAGAACGTGACCGACGTGGACGATCCCCTGCTGGAGCGCGCCACGGCCACAGGCGTCGACTGGAGGGACCTGGCGGCGAGCCAGATCGAACTCTTCCAGACCGACATGGAGGCCCTGAACGTCCTGGCGCCGGACCACTACGTGGGTGCAGTTGAATCTGTGCCCCTGATCGTCCCGGCCATCGAGAGGTTACTGCGTGATGGCCTCGCCTACCGCGTAGAAGGTACCGCTGGGGAGCCCGACGGCGACGTCTACTATGACGTGGAAGCTGCCGGAAAGCACACGGTCGCCCCTGACGCCTGGACCCTTGGGTCGGTGTCCCACCTGGGCGAATCGGAGATGCTCGAGCTTTTCGCCGAGCGGGGCGGAGACCCCGGACGCGCCGGAAAACGCCAGGCCCTGGACCCGCTGCTGTGGCGCGTAGCCCGCGACGGCGAGCCCAGCTGGCCCGGCGGCGAACTGGGCCAGGGCAGGCCGGGTTGGCACATTGAGTGCACCGTCATCGCCCAGCAATACCTTCCCGCCCCGTTCACTGTCCAGGGCGGCGGCACTGACCTGATTTTCCCCCACCATGAAATGGGGGCCGGGCACGCTTACTCGCTGGCAGGCGTCCCGCTGGCGCACCACTATGCCCACGCAGGGATGGTGGGCCTCGACGGCGAGAAGATGAGCAAGTCCAAAGGCAACCTGGTCCTGGTATCCAAGCTGAGGGCCGACGGCGAAGACCCGGCGGCCATCCGGCTGGCAATCCTGGCCCACCATTACCGTTCCGACTGGTCCTGGACAGCTGAGGGATTTGCTGAGGCCAAAGAGCGGTTGGCCACCTGGCGGCACGCCCTTGCCGTTGCGCCGGCAGGCTCGGCTGCAGGTGTGATCGCTGACATGCGTTCCGCCCTCGCCGCGGACCTCAACGCGCCGGCGGCACTGGCAGCCCTCGACCGCTGGGCAGCTGCCGCGAACTCTACCGCGGCAGCTGGTTGCCAGCAGGACCAGGCATTGGTGAGCGACGCAGCTGACGCGCTGCTCGGCGTCGTTCTCTAGGGCTTATCCGGGCCCCTAGGGCTTGTCCCGGCCACGGCGTTTCAGGTAGCGCTCAAACTCGCGGGCAATGGATTCGCCGGTGGCCTCCGGAAGGTCGGCAGTGTCCTTCGCTTCCTCAAGCTGCCGGACGTACGCGGCGATTTCGGGATCCTCAGTGGCCAATTCGTCCACGCCCCGCTCCCAGGCCGCCGATTCTTCGGCCAGCTCGTGGGTGTCCAGCGGAACCTGGAGCAGTTCCTCGACCCTGTTCAGGAGGGCAAGCTGGGCCTTCGGCGACGGAGCCTGCGCCACGTAATGGGGGACCGCAGCCCAGAGCGAGACGGTGGGAATGCCGGCCAGCAAAGCAACTTCTGCCAGGACGCCCACAATCCCCACGGGGCCTTCGTACTGGGAGGCCTCGAGGTTCAGGCGCTCCCGCAACGGGGCATCGTCGGAGGAAGTGCTCACCGGGATAGGCCTGCTGTGGGGAACGTCTGCCAGCAGGGCCCCCACCAGGATCACGTAGTCCACCTTGAGCGCTTCGGCGTGGACCAGCAGTTCCGCGGTATAGGCGCGCCACTTGTAGGAGGGCTCGGTGCCCTGGACGAAGATGACGTCCACCTTCGAATCCGGCACGCTCGCTTTATAGATCCGGGTGGACGGCCACTTGATTTTGCGTTCTCCCGTTGCGGTCCGGCGGACGGTGGGACGGGTGAACTGGAAGTCGTAGTATTCGTCGGCATCGATGGACGCGACCTTCTTGCCGCCCCACAGCCTGTTCAGATAGCGCAACGAGTCACTGGCAGCTTCTCCGGCATCATTCCAGCCCTCAAAAGCGGCAAGCATCACAGTGATGCGCTCTCCCTCAGCCACTGGCAGCAGGAACTGCTCCGGTTCAGGCGTGGCACCCGGTTCTGTGGTGTCTCCGTCGAAGCTATTCATTTCTTCACCCTACGTCCAAGAACAGGCGTGACGCATTGAATGAAGCGCTAAAAAGTGTGATGGTGTGGCGCAGGAAGCGGGAACGCACGGCCCATATTCGCCGAGGGCGTATCCCACGGCTGGCGTTCAGGCCGGCACCGTAGACTGAAAACATGCGACCTTCACCCTCCGTGTCCCCGCTCAGAGCCGTACTTTGGGATATGGACGGCACCATCGTTGACACCGAGCCCTACTGGATTGCCGCTGAGCACGCCCTGGTGGAAGCCCATGGCGGAACGTGGTCGCACCACCAGGCCATGCAGCTCGTGGGGCAGTCATTGACGTACTCAGCAGGCGTTCTCCAGGCGGCCGGCGTTCAGCTGCAGATCCGGGAGATCATCGACTCACTGACCGCGGAGGTCATCGGCAGCGTCCAGCGGTCGGTTCCCTGGCGGCCGGGCGCCAGGGAACTTCTGGAGGACCTGCACCAGGCCGGCGTGCGGTGCGCGCTGGTTACCATGTCGGAGGCACCCCTGGCGCGCGAAATTGTCGCGAGCCTTCCGAAACCGTACTTCGAATTCCTGGTCACGGGAGACACCGTGAGCCAGGGCAAACCCCACCCGGAGGCGTACCTGACGGCGGTTGAACTGCTCCAGGACGCGGACCCCGGCCTGACCATCGAGCACTGCGTCGCGCTGGAAGACTCCGCGCCTGGAGTGGCAGCCGCAGTGGCGTCCGGCGTTGCCACGGTGGCCATCCCACACATTGTCCCGCTGCCCGAGGACCCCCGGCACACCATGTGGAAAACGTTGGCGGGCCGAACAGTCTCTGACCTGGAAGCCATAGCCGCACTCAGCCTGGCCGGGGCCGCCGTCCTGCCCGAAACCCTGTCCGGGAGAACACCATGAGTACAGCCCCCGTAACTGGGCGCCGTGAAGGCATCAGCATGGGACGGATTGCCGGTATTCCGGTTATTCTTGCCTACTCCTGGTTCGTGATTGCCGCGTTCACTGTCATTGTTTATGGACCATTGCTTTCGGAGCAGAATCCTGCGCTTGGCATGGCCGCCTACTATGTTGCGTTCGCGTACGCCCTGCTTCTCCTGATTTCGGTTCTGGTCCACGAGTTGGCCCACGCCCTTACGGCCAAGATCTTCGGCTGGCCCACGCAGAAAATCGTCCTCAACCTGTGGGGCGGGCACACCCAGTTTGAGAACTTCACGGCTTCTCCTGGCCGCTCGGTGATCGTGGCCCTGGCCGGGCCTGCAGCCAACCTGGTCCTCGCCGGCGGCGCCTGGGTGCTCCTGACCAGCATCAGCATGGGCAGCGTGGCTGAAATCCTCGTCAATATCTTCATGTGGGCCAACTTCGTCATCGGGATCTTCAACGTCCTGCCGGGGCTGCCGCTTGATGGCGGAAGGATCGTTGAGTCGGCCGTCTGGAAGGCCACCGGCAGCCAGGCCAAGGGCACAGTCGCCGCCGGTTGGGCCGGCCGTGCCATTGTGGTTGGCCTGGTCTTCTGGTTCATCGGCCGGCCCCTGCTCGGAGGCGGCGAGACGGACTTCAGCATTTTGATGGTCACAGTCCTTGTCTGCGGGTTCCTGTGGATGGGGGCGAGCGCCTCCATCCAGCAGGGCACCCTGCGTGGCAGGCTGCACCTGGTCAGCGCTGCCGCTTTGGCGGGCCCCGCCGTCGGAATTCCTGCCACCGCCACTGTGGCGGACCTCCACAGGCTCTCGCCGGATGCGTCCCAGGCCGTTGTTGTCTGCGGGCCCGACGGACGCCCGCAGGGTGTGGTGGACGCAGCCGCCGTCGCTGCGGTTCCAGCCTCCGCTGCGGGATCCACCCCCGTTACCGCCGTCTCCTACGCCCTGGCTCCCGGGGCCTACGTTCCAGAGTGGTCCCAGGGTCAGGAACTGATCCAGTACCTTTCCCAGCTCGAAGGCCACGAGTATGCGGTGGTGGACCATAACGGGATTGTGACCGGACTCCTGGCGCAGAACGCTGTGGTGGGCGCCATCACCGGCAAGGCCGTCCGTTCAAATAGATAACCGCCGGGTCAAAACCGGTAGAGTTACGTGCCGGTCGTGCATTGCTGCCGTGTGGCCGCCCCGAAGGCTGGACCGCACCGGGTGGACCTTGACAACGAGCGGCCCCCACAGTGTTACAGGAGCGAGGAAAATTCATGAGCAGCGAAACTGCCGCCACCGAAACCGCTGAGGCGGCCCCATCAGGCGTTGCCGCCACCGGTGCCCAGCCAGTAGGAGCTGCCCGTCGCCGCGGTCCCTTCCGTGAAGGCGAACGCGTCCAGCTGACCGACGAGCGCGGCCGCATGAACACCATCAGCCTGGAGAGTGGCGGCGCCTTCCATACCCACCGCGGTTTCCTGAACCACGATGAAATCATCGGCAAGGCGGACGGCTCGGTTGTCGTTAACAACGTCGGCCAGCAGTACCAGACGCTGCGCCCGCTCCTTTCTGATTTTGTCCTTTCCATGCCCCGCGGTGCGGCTGTGGTCTACCCCAAGGACGCCGGCCAGATTGTCACCATGGCTGACATCTTCCCCGGTGCCAGGGTTGTCGAGGCCGGTGTGGGCTCAGGGGCGCTGTCCATCTCGCTGCTCCGGGCCGTTGGCGACAACGGCTACCTCCATTCCTTTGAGCGGCGCGAGGAATTCGCGGACATTGCCCGGGGTAACGTGGAGACCATTTTCGGCGGCCCGCACCCCGCCTGGAAGGTTTCGCTCGGCGATTTCCAGGAGGAGGTTGTCCGCTCGGAGGCCCCCGGCTCGGTGGACCGCGTGGTGCTGGACATGCTCGCTCCATGGGAGTGCCTTGATGCTGTAGCCACCGTGCTCGCTCCCGGTGGTGTCTGGATCAACTACGTCGCCACGGTCACCCAGCTTTCCCGCACGGCAGAGGCCATCCGGGCGGACGGACGCTTCACCGAACCTGACGCGTGGGAGTCAATGGTCCGCGGGTGGCACCTGGAAGGACTCGCTGTCCGGCCGGACCACCGTATGGTTGCCCACACGGGTTTCCTACTGGTTACGCGGCGTCTGGCAGACGGCGTCACCGGCATCTCGGTCAAGCGGCGCCCCTCAAAGACGGATTTCAACGAAGACGACGTCAACGCCTGGACACCCGGCGCGGTGGGGGAACGTCTCGTCTCCGACAAGAAGCTGCGCCGTGCGGCCCGGGACGCGATCGCCGGTACCAACGTCAAAGATGAACCGGAGATCACGAACTAGTCCATATTTTGGGAGTCTCCAGCAGTACCCGCCAACTTGGGGCTAAGGTCTTAAGAAGAAGAGCAGGAAGGGGCTGATGCATCATGGAGACGCCGAATCAGGACTCCGGACGTACACCGGCGGAGCAGTCGGCCGCCAACGAACTGACCGTCGCGGACCGGCAGGTGAACATCCTCCGGGACAAGCTCAGGCACATCGACCGCCAGCTTGCAGCTGCCACGCAGAACAACACCAAGCTCGTCAGCATGCTGGAGGCCGCCAAAACCGAGATCCTGCGGCTCAAGAGCGCGCTGGAGCAGGAAGGCCAACCGCCCTACAGCTTCGGCACTGTCCTGCAGCTTAACCCCAAGCGCCCGCCGTCCGCGGGCAGCAGCGGCCAGGCCGCCACGGAGGAGTCCGTGGACATCTTCAACGCCGGCCGGAAGATGCGGGTAGGGATCAGCCCGCTGGTCAACATCAACCAGCTTGCCGTCGGCCAGGAAGTCCTCCTTAACGAGGCACTCCTGGTTGTGGCGGGCCTCGGCTATGAGCGGGCCGGCGAGCTGGCAACCCTGAAGGAAATGCTCGGAACGGACCGCGCCCTGGTGGTGGGACGGGCTGATGAGGAACGCGTAATCCGGCTTTCAGGCGCCCTGCTCACCGAAAAACTCAGGGTAGGCGATGCCCTGTCCATCGACTCCCGCACCGGCTACGCCCTCGAAAAAGTACCCCGTTCCGAAGTGGAGAACCTGGTTCTCGAGGAAGTTCCGGACATCACCTACGAGGACATCGGAGGCCTCGGCCCTCAGATCGAACAGATCCGCGACGCCGTGGAACTGCCGTTCCTCCACCCGGACCTTTACCGCGAGCACGGACTGAAGGCACCCAAGGGCATTCTCCTCTATGGCCCTCCTGGTTGCGGTAAGACCCTGATCGCCAAGGCTGTTGCAAATTCGCTCGCCGCGCGGGCGGCCGAGCGCTCGGGCAACGTGGACCTGAAGAGCTACTTCCTGAACATCAAGGGACCCGAACTGCTGGACAAGTACGTGGGTGAGACCGAGCGGCATATCCGCCTGATTTTCTCCCGCGCCCGCGAGAAGGCCTCGGACGGCAGCCCCGTGGTGGTTTTCTTCGACGAAATGGATTCGCTGTTCCGAACCCGCGGAACCGGTATCTCTTCAGACGTCGAGACCACCATCGTCCCCCAGTTGCTCAGTGAGATCGATGGCGTGGAGCGGCTGGACAATGTGATCGTCATCGGCGCGTCCAACCGCGAGGACATGATCGATCCCGCCATCCTCCGGCCGGGCCGGTTGGACGTGAAAGTGAAGATCCAGCGCCCGGACGCGGAAGCGGCGGCCGATATCTTCAACAAGTACATCACCACCGACCTGCCGTTCCACGAGTCCGATCTCGCAGAGCACGACGGCGATGTCCAGGCGACGGTGGACGCCATGGTCCAGCGGACTGTTGAAGCCATGTACTCGACGGAGAAATCCAACGAGTATCTGGAAGTCACCTACGCCAACGGCGACACGGAAATGCTGTACTTCAAGGACTTCAACTCCGGGGCAGTTGTCCAGAACGTCGTTGACCGTGCCAAGAAGTACGCCATCAAGGATCTCCTGACGCTGCATCAAAAGGGCCTGCGCATCGAGCATCTCCTCCGTGCCGTGGTTGATGAATTCCGCGAACATGAGGACATGCCCAACACCACCAACCCGGATGACTGGGCCAGGATCTCGGGCAAGAAGGGCGAACGGATCACCTACATCCGCACCATTGTGCAGGGCAAAGCAGGCCAGGAACCCGGAAAGTCCATCGAAACCATGCCCAACACAGGGCAGTACCTGTGACGGCAGCTTCGGAACCCGCCGGCGGGGGAGCACTCCCGGCCGGCGGGGCCATGCGCGTCATGGGCGCCGAAACGGAGTACGGCATCCACGCCCCGTCGGCCCCGGGAGCCAATGCCACCATGATGTCCGCCCGCGTTGTCCAGGCCTACGCGCAGGTGACGCGGCAGCGGGCCGCCGGCGGCGCCGAGACGCGGTGGGACTATACGGACGAGGAACCGCTCCATGATGCCCGTGGCTGGACCCTCGAACGGGGTGCGGCCCACCCG
>NZ_QAIQ01000228.1 GCF_003061105.1 Arthrobacter sp. HMWF013 | reverse complement strand
CAGCTCGTCCGGCAGCCCGGCGAGCGTCTGCGCCGTCGGCAGCGTCACGTACAGGGCGTTATTGCCGAACGTGGTGCCCGAATCGAACAGGCCGGAGACAGTGTAGGTCTGGTCGTTGACGGTGAAGGTGGACCCGACGGACAGACCGTTCTTCTCGGCCAGTGTGGTTCCCAGCAGGGCGCCGGTGGAGGCTGTCGTGTAGTCGCCCAGGCCGGTGCCGTCGGTGATGGCCAGGGCCTTGCCCGTGGAATCCACCTCGGCTCCTATTCCGGTTGCGGTGATCGGGAGCGAGCGTGTGGGCTGTGTGGTGGTGCCTGTGGTGCCGTTGGCGGCTTGGTTCCGGCCGCCCAGCGTGCCGGCGTCCACGGCTGCAGTGAGGCTGGTGGTAAGCGTTGCGGCGGACGTGCCGCCGGGGCCGCCCTGACCGCCGGCGGGACCTCCCTGGGTGCCGGCCGCAGTCTGTGCTGCCGCCTCGGCGGCGTTCCGCAGCCTGAGGGAGGTGGTCCCGACGACGGAGCTGACGTTGGGAACTGCGGCTGCGGTGGCCGCCTGCCCGGTTGTCAGCGGTTCGCCGCCGCCTTCAAATCCCTGGCCGCCGGCCGGGTTGACGGTCAGTACGGTGCCCACAGAGGAATTCAGCTCCTGGACTTTGGCCCCAACGGCCTGGTTGGCCACCAGCATGGCGAGGGCAAGGCCGATCGCGACGGCAAGGACTGCTACCACCGCTGCCGTTCGCACTTTGTTTCTGAAGGCATTGCCAACACTT
Source organism: Arthrobacter sp. HMWF013 (assembly GCF_003061105.1). Lineage (GTDB taxonomy): Bacteria > Actinomycetota > Actinomycetes > Actinomycetales > Micrococcaceae > Arthrobacter. Next base: position 18,986 of record NZ_QAIQ01000228.1, on the reverse strand, counting down.
CGGGCAAGGACGCTCACTGTACTCCTAGGATCCGGGGCCGGCATCTGGCCGGCCTCTGCTCCTACCCTCGTGGCACTCGCTGTGCGGGAAAGCGGCTGAAGCTGTGATTGGCCTGTGAAACCGGTCCTGGAGTGCAAGAGCGTTCGGGAATTTGTTGCAGGGAGTGCAAGAGCGTTCGGGAATTTGTTGCAGGGAGTGCAAGAGCGTCCGGGAAACCGTGCGGGAAGTGCAAGAGCGTTGGAAACGGCAGAATGCCCCGGCTCCTGAGAGGAGCCGGGGCATTCTGGTGAGGCGGGTGTTACTTGGTGATCGGGCCCAGTACCGGATCGTCCACGTAGGCCGTCTTCACGTTGGCTGCCGTGACGATGACCGGTTCCAGCAGGTAGGCCGGAACGGTCTTCACCGTGTTGTTGTAGGACTTGTCGTCATTGATCTCAGGCGTCTTGCCGGCCTGCAGGTCCTTGACCATGACGATCGCGTGCTCAACGAGCTTGCGGGTGTCCTTGTTGATGGTGGAGTACTGCTCACCCGCAAGGATGGACTTCACAGACTCAACTTCGGAGTCCTGGCCGGTGATGACCGGGAGCGGCTTGCCGGCAGCCTTGACTGACGTCAGGACAGCGCGGGCCAGGGTGTCGTTCGGGGACAGAACGCCGTCAAGCGAAGCGGTGCCGTAGCTGCCGGTAAGCAGCGTGTCAGCGCGGCGCTGGGCATTTTCAGCTTTCCAGCCCTGGGTGACGGCCTGTTCGAAACTGGTCTGGCCTGAGGCAACCTTGAGGGTTCCGTCATCGATCTTCGGCTTCAGGACGCTCATGGCGCCGTCGAAGAAGACCTTGGCGTTGGCATCATCCGGGGAGCCTGCGAACAGTTCGATGTTGTACGGTCCGGCCGGCTTCTTGGCCTTCATGCCGTCCAGCAGGGCCTGGCCCTGAAGTTCACCGACCTTGAAGTTGTCGTAGGCCACGTAGTAGTCCACGTTCTCGGTGTTCAGCAACAGGCGGTCGTACGCGATGATCGTGGCGCCGGAGTCCTTGGCCTGCTTCAGCTGGGTACCCAGCTGGGCGCCGTCGATGGCACCGACGATGATGACCTTGGCGCCCTTGGTGATCATGGCGCTGATCTGGTTCTGCTGTTCGGAGACGCCGCCGTTGGCGAACTGCACATCCGGCTTGAAACCGGCACTGGAGAGCCCGTCGTTGAACAGCTTCTCCGCCAGGACCCAGTTCTCACTGGTCTTCTGGGGGAGTGCGACGCCGATCGAGGAGCTTTGTTCGAAGCCTGCGGCTCCGGTGCCGCCGCCGGTGGTGCCCGGCTCGGTGCGGCCGCAGGCTGTCAGCGCCAGCGCCGCGATGGCAGCAACAGCTGCAGCCTTTCCTGCTTTACCAATCATTCGCATTGTTGGGTTCTCTTTCTCTGGGGGTTTGTGAATCGGAGGGTCTCTGCGTTCAGGCTTCCCGGGCGATTGTTTCCTTGGTGGAGGTGACTTCGTCAGGCTGGTTGGGGTTGCTTGGCCCGCCGGAGGGGCGGTTGAAGTTGCGGGTCAGCAGGCCGATGATCGAGGTCTTGCCCTGTGTCTTGTTGTAGACGTCAAACGCGACAGCGATCAGCAGGACCAGACCCTTAATGATCTGGGTGAGGTCGGCGCCGACGCCCAGCAGCTGGAGTCCGTTGTTCAGGACGGCCATCACCAGGCCACCGATGATGGACCCGATCACGGTGCCCACACCGCCGGTCACCGCGGCGCCGCCGATGAAGACTGCCGCGATGGCATCCAGTTCCCAGCCCACGCCGTCGAACGGTCCCGAAGCCGTGGAACGGCCCACGAAGATCATGCCTGCCAGGCCGGCCAGGATGGACATGTTCATCATGACCAGGAAGTTGACCTTCTTGGACTGGACGCCGGACAGCTCTGCCGCGTGGCGGTTGCCACCCACTGCGTAGATGTGGCGGCCAACGACGGTCTTGGAGGAAATGAAACCGTAGATCAGGACCAGGACCGCCAGGATCAGGCCGGGGATGGGGAAGGATGTGCCGGGCCGGCCGGTTGCGAACAGGTACGTCGCGTACAGGATGGCGCCGCAGATCAGGACGAGCTTGAGGATAACAACCCAGGTTTCCGGAACTTCAGCGCCCAGGGCGATGGCAGTCCGGCGGCGGCGGATTTCGGAGAAGATCACAAAGGCCACGGCCGCCAGGCCGATCAGCAGTGTCAGGTTGTTGTAGCCGAGGTTCGGCCCCACCTCGGGAAGGTAGCCGGAACCGAGGTACTGGAAGTCGCTGGGCACGGGGATGGTGTTGGATTTACCCACAAACTGGTTGAATCCACGGAACAGGAGCATGCCTGCCAGGGTGACGATGAAGGCGGGGATGCCCACATAGGCTGTCCAGAGCCCTTGCCACGCTCCGATCAGAGCACCGAGGAGCAGCCCGAGCAGCACGCCTGCATACCAGGGGATGCCCCAGTCCCTGATGGCCAGGGCGACAGTGACGCCGACAAACGCGGCGACGGAGCCGACGGAGAGGTCGATGTGGCCGGCGATGATCACCAGCACCATGCCGATGGCCAGGATCAGGATGTAGGAGTTGCCGTTGAAGAGGTTGATCACGTTGCCCGGGGTGAGCGTACGGCCCTCTGTGGTGATCTGGAAGAAGACGATCAGCGCAACCAGGGCGAAGATCATCCCGAATTGGCGGGTATTGCCGCCGAAGAGCTTCTTGAGCGCGTTCATTGTTTCAGTCCTTGTTTCTGGAAGGATCTGGAGGAATCCAGAGGGTCAGGCGGCTTTGCGGGAAGAAGTCATGAGTTTCATCAGGCTTTCCTGGCTCGCTTCCTCTTTGTCCAGGACACCGGTGATGGCGCCTTCGAAGATGGTGTAGATCCGGTCCGAGAGGCCCAGCAGTTCCGGCAGTTCCGAGGAGATCACAATGACGCCTTTGCCTTGGTTGGCGAGCTGCTGGATGATGCCGTAGATCTCGTACTTCGCCCCGACGTCGATCCCGCGGGTGGGCTCGTCCAGGATCAGCAGGTCCGGGTCCGTGAACATCCACTTGGCCAGGACCACCTTCTGCTGGTTTCCGCCCGAGAGCTTGGCCACGCCTTCCTCGACGGATGGTGTCTTGGTCCGCAGTGACTTCCGGTACTGTTCGGCGACCTTGAATTCCTCGTTGGTATCCACCACGCTGTTGTGGCTGATCTTCTTCAGGTTCGCGGACACGGTGGTGGTCTTGATGTCATCGAGCAGGTTCAGGCCCAGGGACTTGCGGTCCTCGGTGACGTACCCCAATCCGGCGTCGATCGCGTGGCGGACGGACTTCAGGGTGATCTCCTTGCCGTCCTTGTAGATGTGGCCGTTGATGAACCGGCCGTAGGACCGTCCGAAGACGGAGCGGGCCAGTTCGGTCCGTCCAGCGCCCATGAGGCCGGCGAAACCCACGATTTCACCGCGGCGGACGTAGAAGTTCGAACCCTTGCAGACCAGCCTGTCCTGGATGGCCGGGTGGCCAACAGTCCAGTCCTTGACCTCGAAGAACACTTCGCCGATTTTGGGCGTGTGGTCCGGGAAGCGGGATTCCAGGGTGCGCCCCACCATGCCCTTGATGATCCGGTCCTCGTCAACGCCGTCGGCTTTCACGTCCAGAGTTTCAATGGACTTGCCGTCGCGGATGATGGTGATGGAGTCTGCGATCTGCTCGATCTCGTTCAGCTTGTGGGAAATGATGATCGAGGTGATGCCCTTGCCCTTGAGGCCGAGGATCAGATCCAGCAGGTGCTGTGAATCTGATTCGTTCAAGGCCGCGGTGGGCTCGTCCAGAATCAGGATCTTGACGGACTTGTTCAGCGCTTTGGCGATCTCCACCAGCTGCTGCTTGCCGACGCCGATTTCCTTGATGGGGGTATCCGGGTCCTCCCTGAGGCCTACCCTTGCCAGCAGTTCGGTGGAGCGCATCCGGGCTTCCGCCCAGTCAATCACGCCGCGTTTGGTGGGTTCATTGCCCAGGAAGATGTTCTCCATGATGGAGAGTTCCGGGATCAGTGCCAGCTCCTGGTGGATGATCACGATTCCGGCATGTTCGCTGGCGCGGATGTCGCGGAACTGCTGGATCTGCCCCTGGTAGACGATGTCGCCGTCGTAGCTGCCGTAGGGGTATACGCCGGAAAGCACCTTCATCAGCGTGGACTTGCCCGCGCCGTTTTCGCCGCAGATGGCGTGGATTTCGCCGGCCTTGACGCGGAGGCTGACTTCCGAGAGTGCCTTGACACCGGGAAACTCCTTGGTGATGGAGCGCATCTCCAGGATGACCGGGTCGGTGTGCGTGGTGTGGGACGTCATTTGCCCTTACGCCTCCAATGCATGACTTCTTTGTCCGCCCAGCAAAGCGCGGGGGCGTCTGATGAAAAAGTAAACTTGATCACACCGGTTGTCGTCAAGTCTTGAACGCAATTGCCGGATAACAACTTGGACTACGTGCGCCGGATCCCGGCGTGTTGGAAGACCAGGGCAGCTGCGCCCAGTGCTTCTGCGCGGTCCCCCAGCGAGGACATGGTCAGGGTGGTGGTCTCGCCGATCACCGGCACGGCATGCCGGATCAGCCCCCGGCGGATGGGGTCCAGGAGCAGGTTTCCCAGGCCCGCAAGGGGTCCGCCCACCACAATGACCTCAGGGTTGATCAGGTTGGCCACGTTCCCCAGGGCGCGGCCCACCGCCAGGCCGGCATCGTCCACTACGCGCAGTGTCGCCGAGTCCCGGGCGAGGGCCTTGGACACGATGTCGGCGGGCGTGAGCGGCCGGTCCTCACCGCGGCTGAGCAGTTCGATCATGGTGGTGGTTGAGGCGATGGTCTCAAGGCAGCCGCGGTTGCCGCAGCGGCATACCAGGCCCTGCTCATGGATGGTGGCGTGGCCGATTTCGCCGGTGATTCCGACATGGCCGTAGTAGGGCGCGCCGTTCAGGATCAGGCCCGCGCCGATGCCCGAACCGATCTTGAGGAACATCAGGTTGGTCACGCCGGTGTGGGGCCCCCACGTAACCTCGGACCAGGCACCCAGATTGGCGTCATTATCAACAAAGACGGGCATTTTGAGTGTGTCCTCCAGATGCTGGAGGATGTTGATGCCCACCCACTCGGGGAGGATTGCCCCCTGCGCGACGGTCCCTGTCCTGCGGTCGATGGGACCGGGAATTCCGACGCCGGCACCTACCACGGCGGTCCGCTCCACGGCGTTTTCGCGCAGCAGTTTATCCAGCAGCACCACCGCGGCCTGGATGCCCTCCTCGGACTGATGCCCCAGCGGGAGCATCACGGATTCCTCGGCGATCACGTGGTAGCTCAGGGAGGCCAGGACCACCCGCAGATGCCGCCGGCCGAAGTCGATTCCCACGGCCACCGCGCCGTTGCTGTTGAGCCGTACATTGAGGGCCCGGCGGCCCGAGCTGGTGATCGGCTCGGTGGATGCCAGGCCGGAATCCTGCATGACTTTGACGATGTTCGAGACCGTGGCGGTGGACAGGCCGGTCTGGCGTGCAAGTTCGGCCTGCGTGGAGGGGCCGCTCATCAGGGTCTCGATGATCCGCTGCTGGTTCAGTTGCCTGAGGGCGGACTGGGACCCCGGATTTTTCGGCTTGCTCCTCGCTGAGCGCGATGTGGCGGACATGAAAAGAAGATTGCCCTACTTTGACTGTTGTAGTCAAGAAGTTAACGCAGCGGGGGTCCGCGCCAGCGCGATTGAGCCGGTTGAAACCCCGGACTAGCTGTGCAGTTCCCGGTGCGCGCGCGCCAGTTCCACATACCGCGCAGCGTTCTGCTTCACCCCGTCGAATTCTTCATCGGTGAGTTTCCGCCGGACCTTCGCCGGGACGCCGGCCACCAGCGAGCGGGGCGGCACAACCGTCCCTTCCAGGACCACGGCGCCGGCGGCAACCAGCGACCCGCTGCCGATCACCGCACCGTTGAGCACCGTGGCGCCCATGCCGATCAGGCAGTCATCCTCCACGGTGCAACCATGGACGACGGCGGCATGCCCCACGCTGACCCCGGCTCCCACGCTGCAGGGGAAGCCCGGGTCCGCGTGCAGCACCACGTTGTCCTGCAGATTGCTGCCGGCACCCACGCTGATTGCTGCCGTGTCCGCACGCACTGAGACGCCGTAAAAGGCGCTGGAGTCCTCGGCGAGCGTAGCCTGGCCGATGATTGATGCCGTGGGGGCGACAAAGGCGGATGCGTGGACGGCCGGAGTGTTGCCGGCGAAACTGTGAAGGGGAGCCATAAGCCCAGCCTAGATCAGCATCCTGACCGGACAAGGTGGGAAGGCAGCCAGAGAGTCAGTTGAAGACCACGGTCCGGTTGCCGTCCAGCAGGACCCGGTGCTCGGCATGCCATTGGACCGCCTGGGTAAGGGTGCGGCCCTCCACGTCCCGTCCCATCTGGACGAACTGTTCCGGGGTGCGGGCGTGGTCCACCCGGATGACTTCCTGCTCAATGATGGGTCCCTCGTCCAGGGCTGCAGTCACATAGTGGGCTGTTGCGCCGATCAGCTTCACGCCGCGGGCATGGGCCTGGTGGTACGGCCTGGCACCCTTGAAAGAGGGGAGGAATGAGTGGTGGATGTTGATGGCCTTGCCGGTGAGTTCCGCGCACAGCTCATCTGAGATGATCTGCATATAGCGTGCGAGCACCGTGAGTTCGATGTCGTTCTCGGCCATGATGGCGCGCAGCTTGTCTTCCGCCTGGGACTTGTTGTCCGGAGTGACGGGAATGTGATGGAACGGGATGCCGTAGAACTCAGCAAGCCCGGCCAGGTCCTGGTGGTTGGAGACAATTGCCGGGATCTCGATGGGCAACGTCCCGGAACGCTGCTGGAACAGGATGTCGTTCAGGCAGTGGGCCGACGTACTGGCCATCAGGAGCGTGCGGACCTTCCGGCCAACGGCGTTCAGGCTCCACTGCATGCCGAATGCCTCCGCCACCGGTTCCAGTGCCGCGCTGAGCTCCGACCGGGCCGCCGTCGTCGTAACCTCCACGCGCATAAAAAAGTTCCCGGTGGCCGGGCTGCCGTATTGCTGGGAATCCAGGATGTTGCCGCCGGCCACCAGCAAGGCGCCGGCTACGGCATGGACAATCCCGGGACGGTCCGGGCACGACAGGGTTACTACATACGCTTGGTTCAGCTGCTCATCAGTCACGCGTAACAGCGTACCCGCGCGGGGTGCAGGGGTTTGGTACTGTGGTGGCGTCGCAACTGGCGTTGGGTGGCTAACCACCAGGGAGCGGCAATCACGAAGACCACGGATCGTACGCCTGGGCCGAGGGTCATGTTTTGCCGGAAAAGTGCTGCAATCCTGACGGGGAGCGGCACTCTCCTGTGCGCGTCTGTGCCCGCCATCTGGTCATCCAGGGACAGTGTGCAGCGCCAGCCGGTAGCCTGACCTTGCAGTGCCCGTATCCCTAGCCAGGAGTTTTTCGTGACCACTACCGCCACCACAACAGCCGAAGTCAGCAATCAGCCGCTGGCCGAGCTCGATCCTGAAATTGCCGCAGTCCTCGCCCAGGAACTTGGCCGCCAGCGCGGCACCCTGGAAATGATTGCCTCCGAAAACTTCGCCCCGCGCGCCGTGATGGAAGCCCAGGGCTCGGTCCTGACCAACAAGTACGCCGAGGGCTACCCGGGCCGCCGCTACTACGGTGGCTGCGAATATGTGGACATCGCCGAGCAGTTGGCCATCGACCGCGTCAAGGCACTGTTCGGCGCCGAGTACGCGAACGTCCAGCCGCACTCCGGTGCACAGGCCAACGCCGCCGCCCTCTCCGCGATGATCACCCCCGGTGACAAGATCCTTGGCCTCTCGCTGGCCCACGGCGGCCACCTGACGCACGGCATGAAGCTGAACTTCTCCGGCAAGCTGTACAACGTCGCCGCCTACCAGGTGGAGCAGGACAACTTCCGCGTGGACATGGACAAACTGCGCGAGCAGGCCATCGCCGAAAAGCCCCAGGTCATCATCGCCGGCTGGTCCGCCTACCCCCGCCACCTGGACTTCGCAGCCTTCCGCTCCATCGCCGATGAAGTGGGCGCCCTGCTCTGGACCGACATGGCGCACTTCGCCGGACTGGTTGCCGCAGGACTGCACCCGAGCCCGGTGCCGTACTCCGACGTCGTCACCTCCACGGTGCACAAGACCCTCGCCGGCCCGCGCTCCGGCGTGATCCTGGCCAAGCAGGAGTGGGCCAAGAAGATCAACTCCAATGTGTTCCCGGGCCAGCAGGGCGGTCCGCTGATGCACGTCATCGCAGCCAAGGCCGTGGCCTTCAAGATCGCCGGCACCGAGGAATTCAAGGAGCGCCAGGAGCGTGTCCTGGAAGGCGCCAGGATCATCGCCGACCGCCTCAACCAGGCCGACGTCGCCGAGGCGGGCGTCTCCGTCCTCACCGGCGGCACCGATGTCCACCTGGTACTCGTTGACCTCCGCAACTCGCAGCTGGACGGCCAGCAGGCCGAGGACCTCCTGCACTCGGTGGGCATCACCGTGAACCGCAACGCCGTGCCGTTCGACCCCCGCCCGCCGATGGTCACCTCCGGCCTGCGGATCGGCACCCCCGCACTGGCAACCCGCGGCTTCGGCGCCACGGAGTTCACCGAGGTGGCCGAGATCATCGCCACCGCGCTGAAGGCAGGCTCCGCTGCGGACGTTGAGGCGCTGCAGTCCCGCGTGGACAAGCTCGCCGCCGACTTCCCGCTCTACCCGCAGCACGAGCAGTGGTGAACCCGTCCATGGCGCAGACCGCCAAGATCCTTGACGGCAAGGCAGCCGCTGCCGCCATCAAATCCGAGCTGGCGGAGCGCGTCGCAGCCCTGAAGTCCCGCGGCGTCACCCCCGGGATTGCCACTGTCCTGGTGGGTGCTGATCCCGCGTCGCAGCTGTACGTGTCGATGAAACACAAACAGTCCGTGCAGATCGGGATGAACTCGATCCAGCGTGAGCTTCCGGCGGATGCCACCCAGGCCCAGGTTGAGGCCCTCATTGACGAACTCAATGCGGACCCCGCCTGCCACGGGTACATCGTGCAGCTGCCGCTTCCCAAGCACCTGGACACCGATGCCATCCTCGAGCGGATCGACCCCGCCAAGGATGCCGACGGACTCCACCCGACCAACCTGGGCCGGCTGGTGCTCAACGTCAGCGGCGAGATCACCACGCCGCTGCCGTGCACGCCCCGCGGCGTCATTGAGCTCCTGGAGCGCAACGGCTACAGCCTCAAGGGCAAGCACGTCGTGGTGGTGGGCCGCGGCGTTACGGTCGGGCGGACCATTGGGCTGCTGCTCACCCGGCGCGCCGTGAACGCCACCGTCACGCTCACGCACACCGGCACCGAGAACCTTTCGGAGCTGCTGCGGCAGGCTGACGTCATTGTCGGCGCCGCGGGTGCCAAGCACATCGTCAAGGCTGCTGACGTGAAGCCGGGCGCGGCCCTGCTCGACGTCGGCGTCACCCGGGAGACTGACTCGGAAACCGGGAAGAGCAAGGTTCACGGCGATATCGATCCCGCCGCTGCCGAGGTAGCGGGCTGGATTTCGCCGAACCCCGGCGGGGTCGGTCCCATGACCGTGGCGCTCCTGATGACCAACGTGGTCGAGGCTGCGGAACGCCAGGCGGGAACCGCCTGATTCCAACGGGGAACCAGTAACGCCCGACGGCGGCACGCACCTTTTTCACGAAAGGAGCGGGCCGCCGTCGGCCGTTATATGCACAGCCACACCTGACTGCACGGCCGCACCGCCGAAGTGCAAGTCCCCTTTCACATTGCCTGACGCTCCACTAGTCTGCGGAGGGTGCGCAACAAAGCCATCGTGCCCTCCAACACCTCCGGCGGCGTTCCTGCCCGCCACCAGGCGGTCATCGAGGCCAAAGACCTGCGCAAAACCTATGGCGACGTCGCCGCCGTCGACGGCATTTCCTTCAGCGTTCCGGCGGGGGAGTCCTTCGGCCTGCTGGGCCCGAACGGCGCCGGGAAATCCACCACCATGAAAATGATCGGCGCCGTCACCCAGCGAACCTCCGGGACGCTGTCCATCATGGGCCTGGATCCGGACAGCCACGGCCCCGAAGTGCGGGCGCACCTGGGCGTGGTGCCGCAGCAGGACAACCTGGACGAAGAGCTGCGGGTCCGGGACAACCTGCTGGTTTACGGCCGCTATTTCGGCCTGCCCATGAGCTACCTCCGGCCGAAAGCCGACGAACTGCTGGCGTTCGCCCAGCTCACCGACAAAGCAAAATCCAAGGTGGACGCACTGTCCGGCGGCATGAAGCGGCGCCTTACCATCGCCCGTTCGCTGATCAACGAGCCACGCATCCTCCTGCTGGACGAACCCACCACAGGGCTGGACCCGCAGGCCCGCCACATTTTGTGGGACCGGCTGTTCCGGCTCAAGGAGCAGGGCGTCACCCTGATCCTGACCACGCACTACATGGATGAGGCGGAGCAGCTGTGCGATCGGCTGATCGTGGTGGACAAGGGACGGATCATGGCCGAGGGGTCCCCGGCGCAGCTGATCCGCGAACATTCCACCCGCGAGGTGCTTGAACTGCGGTTCGGCTCCGAACGCAACGCCACCATCGGCGCTGAACTCCAGGGGATCGGTGAGCGCCTCGAAGCCCTGCCGGACCGTGTGCTGATTTACGCGCACGACGGCGAGGCGGCCCTTGAGCAGGTCTCTTCCCGCGGCCTGAGGCCGCTGACGTCGCTGGTGCGGAGGTCATCCCTGGAGGACGTGTTCCTGCGGCTGACCGGCAGGAGCCTCGTTGACTGAGGAGGTGGCCACCGGTGCGGCTGCCGGCACCGGTTCCCGGGCCCATTCCCCGGCGGTGGCCGCCGCCAAAGCGCGCCGGTGGGGCGCGTTCTACTTTGCCGAGCAGGTCCTCAGGGTCATGAAGGGCTACGGCTGGTCCATCCTGATGTACAGCGTGGGGCAGCCCGTGGCCTACCTGTTCGCCATGGGGGTGGGGCTGGCAACGTTGGTTGAGCCTGAAGACGCCGGCGCCTTCGGCGGGGTGAGCTACCTGGTCTTCATCGCCCCTGCGCTGCTGGTGTCCGCTGCTGTGATGACCGCGGCCAATGAGTTCACGTTCCCTGTGATGGATGGCTTCAAATGGCGGCGCGTCTACTACGGGCCGCATGCTTCACCGCTCACTCCGCAGCAGATCGCAGCCGGGCAGATCATGGCGGTGACGCTCCGTCTCCTGCTGCAATCCGCCATCTACTTCGGGGCCGTGGCACTGTTTGGCGCCGCTCCTTCCGGCTGGGGCTGGGTGGGAATCGTGGTGGCCACTCTGGCAGCGTTGGCCTTTGGCCTGCCCTTGATGGCCTACTCCGCGTCCATCAAGGACGACAAAGGCCAGTTCGCGATGGTCATGCGCTTCATCGTTATGCCTCTGTTCCTTTTCTCCGGGACCTTCTTTCCGCTCGAAACACTGCCCCTGGCTGTGCGGTGGATCGGCTGGATCTCACCCATCTGGCACGGTACCGAACTGGGCAGGGTCTTCAGCTACGGCTACGAGGAACCGCCGGTCCTCACCGTGGTGCACATCGTAGTGCTGGTGGCGCTCGCCGCCATGGGGTGGATCCTCACCAAACGCCAGTTCGTCCGGCGGCTCGGGCAATGAGCATCCTGACCCGCGGTCACAGCGCCACAGAGGAGGCCCGGAACAGGACCTTCGGGCCGTTGTATTCGCGCAACGCCAAAGCGGTGATTGAGCGGGGGCTGATGGCCATCCGCAGCACCAATTGGCTGGTGATGCTCTCAGGCTTCTTCGAGCCCGTGCTGTTCCTCATCTCCATGGGAGTGGGACTGGGCGCCATCGTGGGCACCGTGCAGGGGCCGGATGGGGCGGAGATCAGCTACGCGGCCTACATCGCCCCTGCGCTGCTGGCCGTCTCCGCCATGAACGGCGCCGTGTACGACTCCACCTGGAACGTGTTTTTCAAAATGAACTTCGCCAAGCTCTACCAGGGAATGCTTTACACCTCGCTGGGGCCACTGGATGTGGCTGTCGGTGAGATCTTCCTGGCGCTGCTCCGCGGCCTGCTGTACGCCACCGGGTTCACGGCCGTGATGGGCGTGATGGGGCTGATCACCACACCCTGGGCCATCCTGATGATCCCGGCCTCCGTGCTGATCGCCTTCGGATTCGCGAGCCTGGGCATGGGGATCACGAGCTTTCTGAAGACGTTCCAGCAGATGGACTGGATCAACTTCATCATGCTGCCCATGTTCCTGTTCAGTGCCACGTTCTACCCGCTCAGCGTCTACCCGCAGTACGTCCAGTGGTTCATCCAGGCCATGCCGCTCTGGCACGGCGTGGAACTGCTGCGCCAGATCAGCGTTGGCATGTTCACCCCGGCCACCGCGGTCCACATCGGGTACTACCTGGTGATGACCGCGCTGGGCATGCTCCTCACCACGGTCCGCCTCCGCAAGCTGTTCCTGAAGTGATTCTCCTTCGCCGGGCTGTCCCGGCGGAGGTCCTGTTCGCCCGGGGTGGAAGGTGCGCTGGCCCGCTGCGGCGTTTGAGACAATAATCCCATGCGATCCCTGAGTAAACCTCAATCCCCGTCCGGCCGGTCCAAGGGCGGCTTCTCCATGCTCCGGATCAGCGGCCCGGGGATGATGGTCTTTGTCATTGCTTTCCTGGTTGCCGTGATCTTCGCAGCCAACCAGAACGACGTCGTGGGCTGGGTTGTTGCCATCATCGCCGGCTTCTGGCTCGCGCTCGCAGCCTTCGTGGTCTTCAGCATCCAGAAGGCCGCCAAAAAAGCCGGCGCCAAGCTGACCGAAGCCCAGAACGCGTTCAACACCGCAGCCGGCCGCGCACCGACGTCGTCCTCTGCTGACCATGGCGGCACCCGGGTGGTCTCCGAGCGCACCGAAGCGGACGACGTACGCGACCTCAAGCTGGACCACTCGTTCAAGATCGTGCAGGTGCAGATCCGCGTGGTGGAGCAGGAACGTGCCAAGGGAGCGGCGGGGGACCAGGAGACCATCCGCCGCGCGCTGGAGACCATCGAGATCACTGCCACCAACGCCCGGGACATGATCCGCTCCGCCGGCGGAACCGGCGACCCGGTCAGCGGAACCATCATCGACTAGAGTAGAGCGGGTGAGCTCGGCATTGAAGAAGGACCACCTTCGCATCGCATCAGTCAACGTCAACGGCCTCCGGGCTGCCTATAAGAACGGCATGGCGGCATGGCTGGAGCCACGCGAGGTCGATATTCTTTGCCTCCAGGAGGTCCGCGCCCCTGACGCAATCGTCCGCCAGCTGCTCGGCGAGGGCTGGCATATCCTGCACGCCGAAGCCGAAGCCAAGGGCCGCGCCGGCGTCGCGATTGCCTCCCGTGAGGAACCCCTGGATACCCGCAACGGCATCGGCGATGACTACTTCGCCACCGCCGGCCGCTGGGTCGAGGCGGACTTCCGGGTGTATGACGCTTCCGGCGCCGCCAGCCAGCTCTCCGTGGCCAGCGCCTACGTACACTCCGGTGAAGTGGGCACCCCCAAGCAGGAAGACAAGTTCCGTTTCCTTGACGTCATGAGCACCCGCCTGCCGGAACTGACCAAGCACAGCGATCACGCTTTGGTGGTCGGCGACCTCAACGTGGCCCACACGCCCAAGGACATCCGGAACTCAAAGGGCAACGTCAAAAAGGCAGGTCACCTGCCCGAAGAACGCGCGTATTTCGACCGCTTCTTCGGCGAGGAAATCGGCTGGCACGACGTCCACCGCGGCCTCGCCGGCGACGTCGACGGTCCCTACACCTGGTGGTCCCAGCGCGGCAAGGCCTTTGACAACGACACCGGCTGGCGCATCGACTACCACCTGGCCACCCCGGCCCTCGCCGCTGGCGCTTTCTCGGCAGTGGTGGACCGGGCGCCCTCGTGGGACACGCGCTTCTCTGACCATGCCCCGCTGGTAGTGGACTACCGGCTCTAGTTCTTAAGGTACCGAACGAATGACCAGCTCAACCACACCGCGCAAGCGCATCCTTTCCGGCGCCAAGCCCACCGCCGATTCCCTGCACCTGGGCAACTACATCGGTGCCGTCCGCAACTGGGTGGACATGCAGTCCGCCTACGACGCCGTGTTTTTCATCCCCGATCTCCACGCCATTACGGTGGACTTCGATCCGGCGGAGCTGACCAAGCGGACCCGGGTGGTGGCGGCCCAGTACATTGCGGCCGGCATTGATCCGGACAAGAGCATCTTCTTTGTCCAGTCGCACGTGCCCGAGCATGCCCAGCTGGCGTGGGCGCTGAACTGCATCACCGGCTTCGGCGAGGCCTCCCGGATGACGCAGTTCAAGGACAAGAGCCAGAAGTCCGGAACGGATGCCGCCACGCTCGGACTCTTTGCCTACCCCACCTTGATGGCGGCGGATATCCTGCTGTACCAGACTGACCTGGTGCCCGTGGGGGAGGACCAGCGCCAGCACCTGGAGCTGACCCGGAACCTCGCCCAGCGGTTCAACACCCGGTTCGGCGAGACGTTCACGGTGCCCGAGGCCACCATCCTCAAGGAAAGCGCCAAGATCTACGATCTCCAGAACCCCGGCGCGAAGATGTCCAAAACAGGTGAATCGGCCAGCGGCTCCATCCAGCTGCTGGAAGACCCCAAGCTCGCGGCCAAACGCATCAAGTCGGCCGTGACGGACGCCGGCACCGAGATCCGGTTTGATCCGGAGGAGAAGCCGGGTGTGTCCAACCTGCTGACCATCTACTCCTCGCTGACCGGCAAGTCCGTGGCGGAGCTTGAAGCCGAATACGCCGGCAGGATGTACGGCCACCTCAAGGTGGACCTCGCCGAAGTCATGGTCGACTTCATCACTCCGCTGCGGAACCGCACCAACGAACTGATGGCGGACCCGGCCGAGCTGGACCGCCTCCTGGCGCAGGGCGCGGAGCGTGCGCGGGAGATCGCTTCGGTCACCCTCGGGAAGGTCTATGACCGCATGGGCTTCCTGCCTTCCCTGAGCCTGGCGGGAGTCCGCTAAAGCAATGCCGGCCGCGAGTAAAGCCAGCGAGGGAATGAGCGTAGGCGTCATTCTGGGATTCCCCCCTGCCATCGCTGAGGAACTCCAGCGCTGGCGGGCTTCCTTCGGGGATCCCATGGCGGGGATTGTGCCTGCCCACATCACGCTGGTCACCACCACGCCCACCCATGACTGGGAGGCAACCCGTGAACACGTCCGCAGCGTCGCCCGGCGCCAGGCCCCTTTCATGGTGACCGTCGCCGGGACCGGCTCCTTCCGCCCGGTCTCGCCGGTGGTCTTCATCAACGTGGAGGAGGGCTTCAACCACTGCGTTGAACTGCACGAAAAGCTCCAGACCGGTCCGCTTGAGCGTGACCTCCCGTTTTCGTACCACCCGCACGTGACCATTGCCCACGATGTTGCCCCGGAAAGCCTCGACGAAGCCGAAACGGTGCTGAAGGACTATAGGGCCACCTTCCCTGTGGTTAGCATGGGACTTTACGAGCACGATGCTGACGGCATCTGGCAGCTACGGGAAGAACTGGACTTTGGGACCGAAACTGACGAGTACGAAGGCCCCAGGGGCACCGAAACAGTCGAGGACGCAGACGCCAACGCCGGCTGAGCCCCCGCTTCCTACGGAGCAGGCACGGTTGAAGCTTGCCGTCAGCCAGAAGCGGATGGCGTGGGGCAAAGCCAGAAGGTCCGACGGCGGCCCGGTGGCGAGCCTGCTGGCGATGGTGCAGTGGCTTCTTGCGCGGCTCAATGCCTTCCGGCCCATGCGCGCCTGGCAGCACTACAACCTCCAGCACGGCCCCTTGATGAGCGCGGGCATCGGGTTCAGGATGTTCTTCTCCATCACAGGCCTGCTGGCCACCGGCTTCTCCATCGCCGGCCTGGTTTTGCGGGGCCAGCCCGCCCTGCTGGACACCATCATCGGCAGCGTGGCCCAGAGTGCACCGGGCCTGCTCAAAGTGGGTGGCGGCGAAGGCCTGGTGGACCCCAAGGACCTCCTGAACCCGGACGGCCTGGGCTGGACCGCTGTCATTGCTGCAGTGGTCACCGTCGTCACGTCGCTGGGCTGGATCGACGGTCTGCGCAACGGACTCCGGGGAGTCATGCAGCTGCTGCCGTTGCGGACCAACCCCATCCTCCTCAAACTGCGCGACGCCGGCACCCTCCTGCTCCTCGGCGTCGCCCTGGTGATCAGCGCCGGAGCCTCCCTGATCTTCGGCACTGCGGCCGGCTGGGTCGCGGATTTCCTGCAGCTGGATGAGGCGGTGGCCGGCCCGCTGACCAACCTGATCAAGATCGGCGTGCCCCTGACGCTGAACTGGGTCACCGCCGTCATCATGTTCCGCCTGGCCGGCGGACTCAAGCTGAGCCGCCGGGCGCTCCTGGAAGGCACCATCCTGGCCGGTGTGGGGACGGCGGCTTTGCAGGTCTTCAGCACCGAACTGCTCGCCGGGGCGGGCCGGAACCCCATCCTGGCTCCGTTCGCCATCATCATCGGGCTGCTGATCTGGTTCAACCTCGTCAGCCAGGTCTATCTGGTCGCGGCCGCCTGGTCCGCCGTCCGCGAGGAAGACCTCAGGAGCGCACCTGCTGCCCACGACAAGGCGCTGCTGGGCGCCCGGCAGGTCCAGCCCGGGAAAGTACCGGTAGAGCGGCACGCGGATTCAGGCGTCGCCGGGGCATCAGTCAGCAGTGCCACGGCGACGACGCCGGTGACTACTGCCCGGCGTCGAGGTATTGCTCGGCCCAGGCAGAAATGATCCGGGCGGCCCGCGCCGCCTGGCCCTTGCCCGTCAACAGGTGGTCGCTGCCTTCCAGGGACACGAAGTTCCGGGGGTGCCGGGCCGTCTGGAAGATGGTGCTGGCGTTCTCGATGCCCACGGTGTTGTCCGTGGGGGAGTGCATCACCATGAGCGGCTTGTGCAGCTGACGGATGCAGTCGGTGAGATCTGCATTCTCCAGGTCCTCCACAAAATGCTTCCGGATTTCGACGCGCTTCCCACCGCCGAGAATGACCTGCGCGCTGCCTTCGCTCAGGATCTTGTCCAGGGCGGCATCAAAGACGTGGGCCACGTGCTTGGGCGAGAAGGGGGCGCCAACCGTTGCGACGGCGTCGAGCTCCGGGATCTGGCGGGCGGCCGAGAGCACCGCGGCCCCGCCGAAGGAGTGGCCCACCAGCAGGGAGATGGCCTTGCCCTGGCCGCGCATGAACTCTGCGGCTTTGACGGTGTCCGCAACCTTGTGGCTGAACGACCCGGAAGCCCACTCGCCGGCTGATTCGCCCAGGCCCAGATTGTCGAAGCGGAGCATGCCGATCCCGGTGTCAGCCAGGGCCTTGCACATCCGTGAGGCCGACGGACTGTCCTTGCCCAGCGTGAAGCCGTGGGAGAACACACCCCAGCCCCGGACAGTGCCCTCGGGGACATCGATGATGCCGGACAGGAGTTCCCCTGTGGAACCTTCGAAGCTGACCTTTTCGGAACGGGACACGGTTCACCTTTCAGTTAAAGCAACGCGGGGTCACTTCCGGCCCAATAACCAAGGTTTATCGGGCGCGGAGTGACCCCGCGTTGCTCAGGTTCGGTAATAACTAGATCTTGCGGGAGAGAATTGCCTGCTTGACCTCGGCGATCGCCTGCGTCACCTGGATGCCGCGGGGGCAGGCTTCGGAGCAGTTGAAGGTGGTGCGGCAGCGCCACACGCCTTCCTTGTCGTTGAGGATCTCCAGGCGCATGTCACCGGCGTCATCACGGGAATCGAAGATGAAGCGGTGTGCGTTGACGATCGCGGCCGGGCCGAAGTACTGACCGTCGGTCCAGAACACGGGGCATGACGACGTGCACGCGGCGCAGAGGATGCACTTGGTGGTGTCGTCGAAGCGCTCACGGTCCTCGGCGGACTGCAGGCGTTCCTTGGTGGGCTCGTGGCCCTTGTTGATCAGGAACGGCATGACTTCGCGGAACGACTGGAAGAACGGCTCCATGTCCACGATCAGGTCCTTCTCCACCGGCAGGCCCTTGATCGGCTCCACCGTGATGGGCTTGGAGGTGTCCAGGTCCTTCAGGAGGGTCTTGCAGGCAAGGCGGTTGCGGCCGTTGATGCGCATGGCATCGGAACCGCACACGCCGTGGGCGCACGAGCGGCGGAATGAGACGCTGCCGTCCATCTCCCACTTGACCTTGTGCAGGGCGTCCAGCACACGGTCGGTGCCGTACATGGTGACCTTGAAGTCGTCCCACGTGGCGTCCTCGGACACCTCGGGGTTGTAGCGGCGCACGCGGAGGGTGACGTCAAACGTCGGGATCTCGCCCCCGCCGCCTACGTGTGCGGGCAGTTCGATCTTGGATGCTGGCTCAGCAAGTTCGGCGGACATCTTAGTACTTCCTCACCATCGGCTCGTAGCGGGTAAAGACAACCGGTTTGGTGGCCAGGCGGATGCCGGCGATTGCCTCTGCAGAGCCGTCCGCCGGGGCGTGGTCGTCCTTGTACGCCATGGAGTGCTTCATGAATTTGTCGTCGTCGCGCTCGGGGAAGTCCTCACGGAAGTGACCGCCGCGGGACTCCTCACGGTGCAGGGCCGCCACGGTCATGACCTTGGCAAGCTCCAGCAGGAAGCCGAGCTCAACGGCTTCGAGCAGGTCCAGGTTGAACCGCTTGCCCTTGTCCTGGACGGTGATGTTCTTGTAGCGGGCCTCGAAGGACTCGATGTCCCGGAGTACCTGGTTCAACGTGTCTGCAGTGCGGAACACCTGCATGTTGGCATCCATGGTGTCCTGGAGTTCCTTGCGGATCACGGCCACTTTCTCGGTGCCGGTGCCGTTGCGGGCAATGTTCAGCAGCTCGATGGTGTAAGCCTCAGGGTCCTCGGGGAGCTCCACGAAGTCAGCCGTCTTGGCGTATTCCGCCGCGGCAATACCGGCCCGCTTGCCGAACACGTTGATGTCCAGCAG